>JACMJT010000575.1 GCA_014380505.1 Hyphomicrobiales bacterium
GCCGGTTCGCATCTGGCCGACTGGCTGGTGATCGGCTCCGGCTATGCCGGCCTCTCGGTGGCGCGGCGGCTTGCTGAACTTCATCCGCAACAGCGCATCGCATTGGTGGAGGCCGACCGTGTCGGGCGCGGCACCGCTGGCCGCAATGCCGGTTTCGCCATCGACCATCCGTTCTTGCAGGAAGCCAACGGCGACATCGAGCGCGCGGCCCGTGTGCTCAGGCTCCATCAATCGGGCGTTGCGATGCTCGACCGCTTGGTTAAAACGCACAAGATTGATTGCCAGTGGAGCCGTCGCGGCAAGTATCAGGTGGCGGGCGGGGCCAAGGCGCAGCGCATCCTCGACGCCACGGTGAAGCTGCTGGCCGATCTGAAACAGCCTTTCGAGGTGGTCGGCGCTTCAACCCTGGCCTCGCGCCTCGGAACAGCGCGCTACCGCGAGGCGATCTACACGCCGGGAACATGCCTGATGAATCCCGCAGCGCTAACACGCGGTCTTGCCGCAAGCCTGCCCGCAAATGTCGATCTCTACGAAAATTCGCCCGTGACATATTTCTCAAGGGGCGCAACCATCGTGGCCGAAACGCCCCGGGGAAAAATCACGGCACCCACGGCAATTCTCGCGACCGATGGTTTCACGCCGGCCTTCGGCCTTCTCAAGGGCCAAATTTTCAATATCACGTCCTTCGTAGGTCTCACCGAACCACTCTCGAAAGAACAGCAGGAACGGCTCGGCGGCGACCGCGACTGGGGCGTGCATCCCGTGGGCGCGGCTGGTGCCACGATCCGCCGAACCCAAGACGAGCGCATCTGGTACCGCGCGGACTTCCTCTATTCGAGCGATCTCAGCTATACGAAAGCCCAGCTTGAACGCTCCAGCGAGAGGCTTCTCAGGAATTTCCACGAACGCTTCCCCCAGCTCCGCGATGTTGGATTCGCCCATGCCTACGGCGGCAGCCTATGCGTCTCCAAAAACAACGAGCCGTACTTTGCCCGCGTCGAGCCCAACTTCTATGCCGTCGCCTGCCAGAACGGCATCGGCATCGCCAAGGGCACGATTCACGGCGCACTGATGGCGGAATGGGCATCCGGCCTTAATTCGCCGCTGCTCGACGATGTGCTGGCCTATGGAACGCCTTCGAAACTTCCCCCCGAACCCCTGCTGAAATGGGGTGTGACCGCTCGTCTCACCGCGGCAAGGCTGACCGGGAAACAGGAATAGCCATGACCAGACGCAACACTCAGCGCGCCGAACGCCTGAAAATCACCAATCCGCAGCTTCCATGGAAGAACCTTGTCAATCCCATCAAACCTGTCGAAGTCCTGAGCGCCGACGAAGTCGAACATATTCACCAGACCACGCTTCGCGTGCTCGCGGAAACGGGCATGGAATTCATGGATGCCGGTTCGCGGCAAATTCTGAAGAAGCAGGGTTGCGATGTGGACGAATCGACCATGCGGGTGCGCTTCGATCCCGGGTTCATCGAGGAGAATATCGCCAAGGCGCCTTCGCATTTCCAGTTGCGCGCGCGCAACCCAATGCGCTCCATCGAGATGGGCGGGTCCAACATCAATTTCGTCTCCGTCATCGGCCCTGCCTATTGCAGCGATCTCGATCGCGGCCGCCGCACCGGCACCTCCCAGGAGGTGCGCGAATTCGTCCGCCTGCTGCATTCGCTCAATTCCATTCATCTGCTCTACGGAACGCCGTTCGAGGCCATGGATCTTGCACCGGAAGTGCGCCATCTGCAGGGCTACATCAACGCCATCGAGCTTTCGGACAAGTGCTGGGGCTCGTGGATGCTGGGCCGGTTCCGCGCCGAAGACGCGCTCGACATGACCTGCATGACGTTGGGCATCAGCCGCGACGATCTCAAGCGCAACCCCGCCTGCATCGGCAACATCAACACCAATTCGCCCCTCCGCCTCGATGTGCAGATGACGGCGGGGGCGCTCGCCTTCGCCGAAGCGGGCCAAGCGGTCATCGTAACACCCTTCACGCTGGCCGGCGCCATGGCGCCCATCACCATCGGCGGGGCGTTGGTGGGCCAGAATGCCGAAGCGCTCGCCGTCATCGCCTTCCTGCAAGCCGCACACCCCGGCACGCCTTGCGTCTATGGCTCCTTCACCTCCAACGTGGACATGCGCACGGGCGCTCCATGCTTCGGCACACCCGAATACTCAAGAGCCGCTTTCGCCTCGGGCCAGCTCGCGCGCCGGTATAATCTGCCATGGCGCTCGTCCAGCGCCTGTGTATCCAACACCGTAGATGCCCAGGCGGCTTATGAATCCGAAATGTCGTTGTGGTCGACGGTCATGAGCCATTGCAATTTCATCATCCATGGCGGCGGCTGGCTGGAAGGCGGCCTCACGGCATCGTTCGAGAAATTGATCATCGACGCCGAAATGCTCCAGATGATGAGCGAC
>JACMJT010000576.1 GCA_014380505.1 Hyphomicrobiales bacterium
CGCTGTTCGCGGAAGGCGCGTTCAATTCGGCCTTCGTGCCGCTGTTTGCCAAGCGGTTCGAGGGCGATGGCGCGCCCGCCGCCCACGCATTGGCCGTCGAAGTCTTCTCGGTCTTGCTCGCCTGGCTTGTGGTTTTCTGTGCCGCCGCCATGGTGGCCATGCCATGGCTGATGGTTGTGCTGGCGCCGGGTTTTTCCTCCGATCCAGCAAAGTTCGATCTCGCCGTCGAGCTGACGCAGATCTCCTTCCCCTATCTCCTGTTCATGTCGCTCACGGCATTGCAGTCGGGCGTGCTCAACAGCCTCAACCGTTTCACCGCCGCCGCCGCTGCTCCGATCCTTCTCAATATCGTGATGATCGCCTCCAACGTCGTGGCATGGGCGCTGGGAACGGGCAATACGCCGGCCACGGGCCATATCTTCGCCTGGGGCATATTCGCTGCCGGTGTCGCGCAATTTGCGCTGCTGACAATTGCTTGCCGCAGGGCGGGCATGCCGCTCGTGCCGAAATTTCCAAGGCTGACACCCGGTGTTAGACGGGTGATCGCCCTTTCGGTGCCGGGCATGATCTCGGGCGGCATCATGCAGATCAATCTGGTGATCGCCACCATGATCGCCACCACCATCGATCGCGCCGTATCTTATCTCTACTACGCCGAACGGCTCTATCAGTTGCCGCTCGGCGTCATCGGCGTAGCGATCGGCGTGGTGCTGCTGCCCGATCTGTCGCGCAAGCTGCGGGCGGGCGATGGAGCGGCGGCGCTCCACAGCCAGAACCGGGCCATGGAACTCTCCCTGTTTCTCACAATTCCCGCGGCGGTGGCGCTGATGGCGATTGCCGCGCCCATCCTGCACACGGTGTTCGAGCATGGCGCCTTCACGCGCGCCGACACGCTGGCCATCGCACCCACGGTGCTGGCCTTCGCAGCGGGGCTTCCCGCCTTTTCCATGACCAAGGTGTTCCAGCCCGGCTTCTATGCCCGCGAAGACACGGCGACCCCCATGCGCTTTGCCATCATATCGGTGGTGGTCAATATCGCCGCCAGCCTCGTCCTCTCGCGCTGGTTTGGCCATGTGGGCATCGCCATGGCAACCTCCATTGCGGCCTGGGTCAATGCCGGGCTTCTCGGCGTCACCCTGTCGCGGCGGGGTTATTACGTCATGGATGAGCGGCTGCAGAACCGCCTTCCGCGCATCGTCCTCTCGGGTCTTGCGATGGGCGCCCTGCTGCTGGTGGGAACGAGGCTGCTGTCGGGCAATTATATGGAGGGTGCGGGCTTCATCGCAGCACTCTGGGCGCTTTTGCTCTTGGTGGCGGGTGGCATTCTCTCTTATTTCCTGCTCGCCCATGCCACCGGCGCCATGCGCCTCTCCGAACTCAGATCCATGCTGAAACGCTAGATGAAAGGCGCTAGAACAGCCGCCATGGCAAATGAAGCACCGGACAAGGATGTTGCCTTCGGTTTCCGAAGCGTCCGCGAAGGCGAAAAGCAGGGCCTCGTCAACGAGGTCTTCTCCAAGGTCGCCGAACGCTACGACCAGATGAACGATCTCATGTCGGCGGGGTTGCATCGTCTGTGGAAGGACGATTTCGTCACCCTGCTGGCGCCGCCCAGGCAAGCGACACCCTTTCATGTGATTGACGTGGCAGGCGGCACCGGCGACATCGCATTCCGCATCGCGCGAGCCGGAGGTGCCGGCACCCGTGTAACGGTTGCCGATATCTCGCCGGAAATGGTGGCTGAAGGACAAAAACGCGCCACGGCCGAAGGGCTGCTCGGCCAATGCGATTTCACCGTCGGAAATGCCGAGGCCTTGGCCTTCCCGGACAGGAGTTTCGACGCCTACACCATTGCTTTCGGCATCCGCAATGTCACCCACATCGACCAGGCGCTGCAGGAAGCCTGGCGTGTGTTGAAACCGGGCGGGCGCTTTCTGTGCCTCGAATTCTCGAAGGTCGATGTGCCCTTCCTCGACAAGCTTTACGATGCCTATTCCTTCACGGTCATTCCAGCGGTGGGCAAGGTCGTAACCGGCGACGGCCAGCCTTATCGCTATCTCGTTGAATCGATCCGCACCTTCCCGGACCAGGAAAAATTCAAGACGATGATCGAGGCGGCGGGATTTTCCCGCGTCTCCTGCCGCGCTCTTACCGGAGGCATCGCCGCCATTCATTCGGGCTGGCGTATCTGATGTTGACAGCGCTGTCGCACAGCTACAGGCTTGCCCGGGCCGGGCGCACATTGGCCCGTTATGACGCTCTACTGCTGCCGGAACAGGTGGCCGAACTGCCATGGTTCGCGCGTTTCGGTCTGAAGCTCGCGAGGTTCGGCAGCCGCTCCCCCGCAACCGATGCTCAAAGCAGGCTTATCGCCGCGCTCTCGGCCCTCGGCCCCAGCTACATCAAGCTAGGCCAGTTTCTGGCGACCCGCCCCGATGTTGTCGGCCCCAAGCGTGCTTTCGAACTTAAAGCCCTGCAGGACCGCCTGCCGCCCTTCGCCATGGACGAGGCCCGCGCCGTCATCCGCGCCAATCTCGATGCCGATGTCGAAACGCTGTTCAGCGAATTTGGCCCGCCCGTGGCGGCGGCCTCCATCGCCCAGGTGCACCGTGCCAGAACCCACGATGGCCGCGACGTAGCCGTGAAGATACTGCGGCCCGGCATCGAGAAGCGCTTCGCCGCCGATCTTGCCAGCTTTTTCTTCGCCGCGCGAATTCTGGAGAAGATGAGTTCCGAGGGCCGCAGGCTTCGCCCCGTCGACG
>JACMJT010000577.1 GCA_014380505.1 Hyphomicrobiales bacterium
CCGTGCAACTCATCGCCTACCACGCCGCCGTCTTCATCGGCACCGACGTCGACCAGCCCCGCAACCTCGCGAAATCCGTAACGGTGGAATAACGCTGTTTTCCTTCTCCCCAGCGGGGAGAAGGAGGGGCCCACGCTTATGCGTGGGAGGATGAGGGGGATCCGCCGCATCATGTCTGGTACCCGTCAACCGTCCCGCCGCTGCATCAAAAATATCCCCAGACCCGCAACCATCAGCCCCGCCGCCAGATAGTACGCGATGTTCGGCGACACGATTGGCGCAGTGGGCTGCATGAAATAGCCGAACACCTGCGTGAACATCACAGTCCCCGCCAGCATGCCGACACTCTGCAAGCTTGCGATGCCGCCCTGCAACTCACCTTGCGCGTCCTCCGGTGCTTTTTTCGACATCAGCGCACTGAGCGCCGGGTACACGAACCCCTCGGGCGCGTGAACGGCCAGAAGCACGAACACCGTCACAAGCCCGGGCGCCAGCCCATAGCCCACCGCCGCGACCACCGCCGCGACGAGGCCAAGAACCACAGCGCTTCTTTCGCCCAGCCACTTCACAGTGGGCCCGGTCAACACACCCTGCAGAATCGCCGTTGAAAGTCCGAAGGCTGCAAGTGTCAGCCCGATCACCGCTTCGCTCCAGCCGAAGCGGGCGATGCCCCAGAATGCCCAGATCGCCGGATAAACAGAGTTTGCAAAAAGGTAAATGAACATGACGACAAGAAGCGTCGTCATGCCGCGATATTTGGAAAACACCTTGAACGCGCCCAGGGGATTGGATCGCGCCAATGAAAACGGACGCCGCTTCTCCAGCGGCAATGTCTCAGGCAGAACGAAATATCCATAGACGAGATTCAAAGCCGAGATTCCGGCCGCCACGAAGAAGGGAACGCGCGGTCCAAATTCGCCAAGCAACCCGCCAATGGCCGGGCCGATGATGAAACCAAGCCCGAAAGCCGCCCCCATCAGGCCGAACGCCTTGGCGCGATTTTCCGGCGTCGTGATGTCGGCCAGATAAGCATTGGCCGTCGTATAGGATGCCCCGCACAGCCCGGTGACAATGCGTCCCACGAACAGCCAGATCATGGTGGGCGCAAATGCCGTCAGCAGATAATCGACAGCAAGCCCCGCCACCGATAGCAGCAGCACCGGCCTTCGCCCGAAGGCATCGGAAAGATTGCCGATCACAGGCCCGAACAGGAACTGCATTCCGCCATAGGCAAAGAACAGCCAGCCCGCCAGCAGCGAAGCACCCGCCAGATCCCGCCCGCTTACAGTTTCGATAAGCTTGGGCAGCACCGGCATAATGAGGCCAAAACCCACCATGTCGAGAAACACGGTGACAAACACAAACGCAACAGCATGCTTGCCGGGTGCGCGGGCGGATCTGGACTCTTTAGAAATCATCCGTTGAAAAAGCTCATGCGCTCTTTCCCGCCTGCCAAACGCGCTCCCAAGACAGCAGGATAAGCGCCGCCACGACCAGTGCCAGGCTGAGCCAAAAGGCGGCGGCCGGGCGCTCGGAAAACAGGATGGCGCCCCAGATCACACCCGAGACCAGCATAATGTAGTTGGCGTAGGATGTGAAAACCGGACCCGCCAATCGCACGATCTCGAAATAAAGATAGGTATCGAGGGTCCAGAACATAATCATCACCAGGATCGCCACCTCGCCCGCTCCCCATGGTCCAGTGAATGGCACCGCCGCACCCGACCACAGGTACAAGGGCAACATCAGTAGAATGGCGATCAGCACCTCGCCGGTGGCGACTTGCACGGAGTCGAGGCCCTTCGGCCACCGCTTGGCGATGTAATTGTAGCAGAAACCATAGGTCACCGGAACGCACAGCGCCGCGAGGAAGCCGGTGGTGGCGCCGAGACCGGACGCCCGCACTTCAGGGCCGAGCAGAACCGCCACTGACAAAACGCCAATGCCGATGCTCAGATAACCGATGCCTGTCACGCGGTCCGTCCTCCACAGGAGAGCAAAGATAAGTGTGGTGATCGGCAGCATGGAGAAAATCAACGCCAGCGTCCCCGCCGGAACGCGCGCCGCGGCGTAAAGCTGCAAGAAAAACGGAACGGCGTAACCGAACAACGCGCACACGATGAAATAGGGTAGCCGCTGCCGGTTGATCGGAAAGCGCCGCCCGCTAAGTCCCATGATGGCCGACAGGCAAGCCGCGACGCCGAGCGTCGTCACAATCGCGACCGTCGCGTGCGGAATGCCCGATTGGGCAGCGAGTTTGATGAGCGACACCCGCAATCCCCAGCTCAGGCCCAGCATTGTGAGAAGGACGACGGGCAGGAGGGTGATGCGCTGGGTCATGTCAATCGGGTTCAAGGCTTCGGGCCTTAATGGCTTTGCCGCCCCCGCCGCGGTCGATAGGTTTTCCGCGCCGCGTCGAAGCCTTCGAAATACTCCCTGACCCGCGGATGGCGCACCGGTTCGCCGGTGTCGTCGGCCAGCAAATTCTGTTCCGAAACATAGGCCACGTATTCCGTTTCTTCGTTTTCCGCCAGCAAATGATAGAACGGCTGGTCCTTGCGCGGGCGCACCTCCTCGGGGATTGATTGCCACCATTCCTCGGTATTGCTGAACACGGGATCCACATCGAAAATCACCCCGCGAAACGGAAACAGCCGGTGCTTGACCAATTGGCCGATGGCAAATTTTGCCGAGGGAAGAGAATTCATGGCGCCCGATTGCCAATAACGCCGGCGGAAGGCAAGCCAAGGCCCTGGCCCATCACATAGCGCCGCAACGGAGCAAACCCCGCGATCATTTCAAGGCCAACGGCGCGCGCCATTTCCAGCGGCATGAATTCCGACAGCAGCGAGCGGTTCACCAGATCGATCACTTGCTGGCGCGGAAGCACATCGCGGCGGCGCAACCGGTCATAGTCCTGGAGAATATCGTCAGCACCCGGATCAATGGCGCCTGCCATCAGCTCCGCCGCCTCCGCGCCGTCGCGAAGCGCCATGTTGAGGCCCTGGGCGCCGATGGGCGGCGCCACATGGCCGGCTTCGCCAACCAGCAGCGTGCGTTTGGCCGCGAAGCTCCGCGCGGTCAGTCCGTGCATGGGAAAAGCCCGCCGGGGTCCGATACCGGTGATGCGGCCCAGATCGCCATGTGTCGCGATCTGGACTTCAACCGTAAGCGAAGCATCGTCCAGCGCCATGAGTTCAGCGGCGCGTGCCGGACGCTCCAGCCACACGAGGCTCGAGCGCTTGCCCGGCATCGGCACCGTGGTGAAGGGACCCGCACCCCGGTGATATTCGCTCGAGACGCCATCATGCTCGCCCGAGTGGTCGAAGCTCGTGGCAATGGCCGTCTGCTCATAGTCCCACGCGGTCGAGCGGATCGACGCGGCGTCACGCAACACCGATTTCCGGCCATCGGCGGCAAGCGCCACCTTCGCCCGGAAAATACCGTCCGCTGCGGTCACCTCGATGGCATTATCCAAAACGCGCGCCGCCGTCACATCGCCGGCGATGATCTCGACACCAAGGTCCAGCGCCCGGGCGTGCAGGGCAGGGATGAGCAGGGCCAGCGGAATGTTCCAGCCGAAAACCTCTTCGCCGATTTCGGCGGGATCGAAAATGATCGTGGGGGCTTGAAGGGCCGCACCCGTGTCGTCGACCATGCGCAATCGTCTCAGGGGAGCGGCCTTCGATTGAAGAACGTTCGTCCAAACGCCGAGATCGGCCAGAAGCCTGATCGACGGCTGCATCAGCGCCACCGTGCGCGGATCGCCCCGTTGTGAGCGTGTACTTCCGATGAGCGCCACCCGGCGTCCATCCCTGGCGAGGCGGCAAGCGGCCGCAAGGCCCGCCGGTCCACCGCCCACGACGATGATTTCGAATTCCCTCATCACGCGGCAAGCGCCGTTTTCACCATGCTCTCCCGCTTAGAAAATTTCTCATGGAAGGAGGCGAGCTTGGGCCGGCCCTTGCGCCAGCCGAACTCCGGCATGCGAAAATCGATATAGGCGAGCACCACGGCCACCGTGATCGACCCGGCATTGACGCTGTCGAGCGAACCCTGCCAGTTGGCCTCAAGGTCGTCGAACACCGCAGTGATGCGAAGCTTCGTGCGCTCCATCCACTCGGCCCATTGCAGGCCCTTGGGCCGCGTCGCGGTTTCATAACGAAGACTCACGGCCGCATCCCCCAGCCCCTGGCCCAGCGCCTGCAAGGTCAGCACCTTGAAACGCTTCACGCCGTCGTCGGGAATGAGATCGGAATTCCCCGCCACATGGCACAGATATTCGAGAATGACGCGGGAATCGTGGATGGCATGGGCGTGGTCGGTCTCCAGCACCGGCACCTTGCCGATGGGGGAGAGGGCCTTCAGCTTCGGATTAGCCTCCGTCGGGCTCACCTGTTCGCTCACATGGGTAATGCGGTTGCCGAGCCCGAGTTCATGTGCAGCCACCAGTGTGGAACGCACAAAGGGCGAGGTCAGCGTACCGTGGATTTTCATGGACTACTCCGGTGATGCAATTGGGCCGTCAGTCTAGCCCAGGCGGAACCGGAATGAAAACGTTCCCCTTATTCCGTCATCCCGGCGAAAGCCGGGATCCACGGCTATGAACGTATGGACCGTCCCCAAGAGTTTTCCTGCGGAACAATGGATCCCGGCTTTCGCCGGGATGACGAATCACGGCCTCAATACTTCCGCAACAGTCCCACCAGCCGCCCCTGCACGCGGATGCGGTCCGGTCCGAAAATCCGCGTTTCGTAATTGGGATTGGCGGCTTCGAGCGCGATTGAATC
The DNA here is from genome assembly GCA_014380505.1 of Hyphomicrobiales bacterium. Next base: position 4,791 of record JACMJT010000577.1, read on the forward strand.
GCCCTTGCGGCGCAGGCGCTTCAGCGTCGCTTCGTCGTCGTCCACCAAAGCCACAACGATCTCGCCGTTATGCGCCACATCACCTTTACGGATGATGATGGTGTCGCCGTCGAAAATCCCGGCCTCGATCATCGAGTCGCCCTTCACTTCAAGCGCGAAATGCTCGCCGCTCCCCAACATTTCCGGCGGCACTGCGATGTTGTTGGTATGATCCTGTATGGCGGAAATCGGAACACCCGCGGCGATCCGGCCCATCAGCGGAACGATGGCGGTGCGCGGTGTCCCGTCGTTGGCTGCGGGCATGGGCTTCACCCGCCCGAGATTGCCCTGAATGACATTGGGCGTGAAGCCCCCCTTGCGTGCGCCAAGGCTCGGCGAATGACTCTCCGGCAGCTTGATGACTTCCAAGGCCCGCGCCCGGTTCGGCATGCGCTTCAGAAATCCCCGCTCCTCCAGCGCCACGATCAGCCGATGCACACCGGATTTGGATTGGAGGTTCAGCGCCTCCTTCATCTCCTCGAAGGAGGGCGGAACACCTTCTTCCTTGAGTCGCTCGTTGATGAAGAGCAGAAGCTCGAGCTGTTTGCGGGTGAGCATGGCGGACCCTCGTCGTTGCGTTCCAGAATCGGAACAAACCTGCAACATATCTACAGGTTGCCATTTAGTTCTGCAAGTGTTTACTTTCCGTAACGGTTAAAAATCAAGGATGAGAATGGGAGCAAGCATGCCCGCCGGCGCTTCCGGGGCATGGGGCGGGCGCACGATCAGGCAAGCGGCCTCCCGGAAGGTGCGCTGCATCGAGCTGTCCTGTTTGCCGAAAGGCGTTGCCGTCCGCATCCCGTCTGGAGCCACGGTAAGACTGGCCCGCACATAGTCCTGCCGCCCGTCGTTGGCCTTCATGGTGGTGCCCAGCCGTGCTTCCATCACGGCTTCCTCCGGTGGAAGGCCGAGCAAAGCATCGAGCAGGGGCGTGAGAAACAGCCTCGCGCACACCAGCGCCGACACCGGATTGCCAGGCAAGCCCATCACATGCTGTCGCCCGCGCCTGCCATACATGAACGGCTTCCCCGGCCGCATGGCGATCTTCCAGAAATCGAGTTTGACGCCCGAACGCTTCAGCGCCTCCTGCACGAAATCATGGTCGCCCACCGAAGCGCCGCCGGTAGTGACCAGCACATCCGCCCCCCGCGCCCTGGCGATGGCCCGTTCCGTGGCCGCGAGACTATCGCGCACGATCCCGAAATTGATGACCTCAGCTCCGAAGCGCCGCGCCATGACCATCAGCGCATGGCTGTTGGAGGAAACG
>JACMJT010000578.1 GCA_014380505.1 Hyphomicrobiales bacterium
AGCTATGGCGCCGATTGCCGGAGCAACCAGCAGAACAAGCAAGCGACCAACGCGGCGATCGGGGCGGCGGCAGGCGGTTTGCTGGGCAACCAAGTGGCCGGACGCGGCAGCCGCACCGGCGGTACCATCGCGGGCGTGTTGCTCGGCGCGGTTGCCGGTTACGCCTTGACCGGCGATATGGATTGCGGCGACCGCTACTATGCCGAACCGGTCTATCAGCGCGGCCTCGAAGGGCCCATCGGACGGCGCCACGAATGGCGAAACCATCGCGACAACGACCGTGGTACTTTCACGCCCGTACGGGAATATCAGCGCGACAGCTATACCTGCCGTGATTACGCCGCAACCAACTATCGGGACGGGCGGCCGATGCGGCGCAACGGCAGCGCCTGCCGCTATGAGGACGGAAGCTGGTATTTCCAATAGGTGAGGAGCGACCGGCAAAGCCGGGCAAATCGATCCAGTGGATCGATTTGAGCGACGCCTCCCTCGCTTCGCTCGAAGAGGGGCAAGCTTTTCTAAGCTCGCTAACGCTCGCCAAGAAAAGCTAAGCCAACACCGCGAGCCTAAGCGAGCGGCCGGGCTTGCCGCCACCTGCCGCTTCCGGGAACGCAACCCGTTATTTCAAATATGACATAACGCTATTCGGCTGTTCCCGGCCCCGTTTATCACGCTATCGTTGCGCCGGAATTTCCGGTGGGATGACAGATGGCGAAAACCCGTACGAAGACAAAGGCAAAATCCGGCAAGGCGAGCAAAGCGGCGGACGGCAATCTTCTTTTGGTCGCCACCCGCAAGGGCGCCTGGATTTATCGCGGCGATGCCGGGCGCAAGGAATGGCGCAGCACGGGGCCGCATTTCCTGGGCCATATCATTCAGCATCTGATGTTGGACCCGCGCGACGGCAAGACCCTGCTGGCCGCCGCCAGCACCGGTCATCTGGGTCCCACCATTTTTCGTTCCACCGATATGGGCAAGAACTGGAAAGAGGCCACGCGTCCTCCCGCCTTCAAGAAACAGGAAGACGGGCGCACGGTGAACCACACTTTTTGGCTCACCCCGGCGCACAACAACGAACCGAATGTCTGGTATGCCGGAACCTCGCCGCAAGGCCTGTTCCGCAGCGAGGATGGCGGCGTCAGCTGGCACGAATTTTCCGGCCTCAATGACGACAGGCAATATCGCGAATGGATGGGCAGCGAGCAGGACGGCACGCCCGACGGCCCCAAGCTTCACTCCATCATTGTGAATCCGCGCGATCCCAAACACCTTTATTTCGCCATGTCGGGTGGCGGGGTGCATGAGACGCTGGACGGCGGCAAGCATTGGACGCCGCTGATCGAAGGCATGGAAGTGGTGGGGGGCTTCGACCCCAAGACCGTCACCTTCCACGATCCGCATTGCGTGCGGCTGTGCCCGTCAAATCCCGACCGGCTGTATCAGCAGAACCATTGCGGTATCTACCGGCTGGACCGGCCGTCGAAGATGTGGAAGCGCATCGGCAAAGCCATGCCGGCGAAAGTCGGCGATGTGGGATTTCCCATGGTGGTGCATCCGCGCGACGATGAGAGATGCTGGGTGTTGCCGATGGACGGCCAGACGGTGTGGCCGCGCACCAGCATCGACGGCAAGCCCGCCGTCTATGGCACGGGCAATGGCGG
>JACMJT010000579.1 GCA_014380505.1 Hyphomicrobiales bacterium
AATAGGCGCTGCGCCCGGTCAGGCGCGGGACATCGCCACGGCCGCGAAAATCCGCGCCATGGCAGGAGCCGCAACTGCGGAACTGGCCGCGATTGCCCAGCGCCACGATGCGGCCCTTGGCCAATGATCCCATCGGCACATAATCGACAAAGCCGGTATGGTCGTTGCGCAGCTCGACTTCCTCGCTTTCGGCGATCTCATAGATCATGTCGGGGCCCAGCGGCACCGTTGCGCCCCCCTTATCAAAAAAGCGCGCCCCGCCCGCACCGACATGGTTGGCGGGCGCCCGCGACGTCTCCACCACCCGCATCCATTTCTGCTTGGCGCGCGGGATGCGGGAGAAATACACGGCCGCCTCGCGCAGGTCCTTTTCGCTGATGGCATAGGCCATCTCTGTCATGGCCGGGGCACGGATATTCTGGCGATTGCCGTCGCGGAACGCATGCATCTGCTCGATGATATATTTCACCGACAGACCCGAGATGCTGGCCGATTCCGGATGGCCGTTGCGGCTGGGCAGGTGACAAAGCGTGCAGGCAATCACATGCGGACGTTGACCGTGCGCGACAATGTTGGGCAGGGGGCGCATGTTCCTTGGGAAACCAGTCGGGCGGACCAAACCCGTCATTGATCTGGCGCATGGTCAGTTTCATGGACGGATCGGCGCCCTCGGCGGTGAAACTCGCATTGGGATCGGGACGCGGCAGGTTTGGCGGTGACATAGGATAGCCCATTCGAAGCCTGCCACCGGCCCGGGCATCTTGGGTGCGATCTCTTTGGCGGTCGGCGTGTCGCCAGCCGGACGCGTGGCATCTTGAGCCCGGACCGCCAGAACAATCGCCGGCGCAAGCGCAAGCGCGATGATGAATACCTTTTTCAAACCGTCCCCGCCCGTTTTTTCGCGAGAGCATAGGCGGCGACGTGGGCGCCACAAGCTTGCATGACCCCGGCTCAAACAGGCTCGAGCACCTGACTCGGCAAGACCGGCACATGGCACCGATGGCACAATCAATTGGATGGAACCACGGAGTCCGTAGGTAGAAATACGGAGTGAACGAAAAAAGACTTGTCGGAATTTCCAGACTGACAATTTGCCAATCTTCTTTTGTTCTAACTCACCGTCACCGTCACGCGCAGGAATGTCGCCGGGATGGAGGTCTTGTCTTTATCAGGGCTGGTGTTCTGGCTCTCGAACAGCGCCTCCAGTTCTTTTCTCAACGCGTCCGCGCGCCCGTTTTTCTCCGCCGCTTCAAACGCATTCATGGTGGGACCGTAATAAAGCCAGAAAGCATCGACGAGCTGGGACGGCGCGCCGGAAAAACTGAAATTATAGGTGTCCCGAACAAAGGATATCTGGTCCTGCGGAATGCCGGCTTTGCCAAACCGCTCAAGGACATTGGATTCGATTCCCCAGGTCATCGGGCTGATAAAGCCTTCCGGAGGCGGCGGCGTATAGGCGGCGCTGATTTTCAGAATTTGCGCAACCAAAGTCGGATCATTGGGAATCCAGTTTCCCATCACAACCCGTCCGCCGGGACGGGTCACACGCACCATCTCCTTGGCAACATCGAACGGCCTGGGCGCGAACATGGCGCCGAAGATGCTGACGACCAGGTCGAAGCTCTTGTCCGGTACCCCCTCAAGATTCGTCGCATCGCCTTCCTGGAAGCGCAGATTGGCAAGGCCCAGTTCCTTCGCGCGCTGGTTCCCTGCCTCGACAAGGTTGCGGGCAATGTCGACACCAAGAACATCGGCGCCAAGCTTGGCTTCCGGCACGGCGGTGGTACCGTCGCCGCATCCCAGATCAAGAATCTTGAAAGTCTTTTTTATTCCAAGGCTGGCGACCAATGCCTCGCCGCTTTCGCGCATGCTCGCCGCAATGCGGGTGAAGTCACCCTTTTCCCAAAGCGCCTTGTTCGGATTCATTTGCTTGCCTCTTCGCTCAAAACTCGAGGCTCAATTAAGTCGTCTGGCCGCCGGCCTCAACCCGGCAGCCCGATACAGAAATTGAAGCGCGGCCGGGCCGAACTTCTATCCAGTTGAATTTATTAGGAAAATTGGAGCGGGCGAGGCGAATCGAACGCTCGAACCTA
>JACMJT010000580.1 GCA_014380505.1 Hyphomicrobiales bacterium
AAGGCCGATAGTGTTGGCGGTCGAGAACAGCCGGAAGGCGGGATGGGGGTGAATGACCTTCGACTGGTCGAGAAGGGTGAGCCGGCCCGCGCTCTCGAGGATGCGCTGGATCACGAACATCACGTCGGGGCGGCCCGCGTCGTATTCGTCGAAGACAAGCGCCACGTTGTGCTGGTAGGCCCAGGGCAGGATGCCTTCCCGGAATTCGGTGACCTGCTTGCCATCCCGGAGCACGATCGCATCCTTGCCGATCAGGTCGATGCGGCTGATGTGGCTGTCGAGATTGATACGGATGCAGGGCCAGTTGAGGCGGGCTGCGACCTGTTCGATATGGGTCGACTTGCCGGTGCCGTGATAGCCCGAGATCATGACGCGGCGGTTGTAGGCAAAGCCCGCCAGGATCGCCAGCGTCGTCTCGCGGTTGAAGAGGTAGTCTTCATCGAGTTCAGGCACATGTTCGCTGGCCTGCGAATAGGCGGAAACCTCGAGGTTGGAATCGAAGCCGAAGAGCTGCTTCACCGACACCTTGATGTCGGGCATACCGTAGGCTTCGCCGTTGGCCTTTGCGTTCATGTCTTCATCCAGAGTTTCGCGAGCGCGCTTTTTAGACGTTCATACCGTAGGGGGCAAGGCGCGGCTCATATTTTGCGCATGATCGTTAGCAGAATCCGCTGGTCCTCAAAGTATCGTAAGCTTGAATCACGGCCTTCAGGGTATCTTCGTTGGCGCGGCTGCCGCCATTGGCATCAGGATGGAGGCGTTTCACCAGTTTTTTATACTGGGTCTTGACCGTCTCGGGCGCCGCCTTGTCATCAAGCCCCAAGGCCTGCAGAGCTTTCAACTCTGTATTGCGCAGGGCGCGGCCACTAGGATGGCGGCCCGCCCTGTCCTTTGCCTCGCCTTTCAAATTGAAGGGATCCTCGGCCATGTTCGCGGCCTTGCGGCGGATGCCGCTGACATTGGCATAGGAGTTCTGGCCAAGCTTCCAGGTGGGGCGGTGGCCGGTGCGGGCGTCCTTCTGGAAGCCCGCGACCTCGTCATCCTTCATGCCGTTGAAGTAATTGTAGGTCTTGTTGTACTGCTGCACATGCTCGGTGCAGTAGTTAAAGAACTTGTCCTCCTGCCCACGCCCCATGGGCGCCTTGTGGGGGCCAGGCCTCGGGCAGCCTTCCCATTCGCATTGCGGAAACCGGTCACGCGCCTTGCGCTCCTCGCCGGGCTTGACGCGGATCTTGTCGAAATATTTTGAATCAAGTTTCATGTGGAGCCAAGTATAGTCATTCCCTAGGCATCCCGCCACCGCTTCGTCACAAGGCCAGGCATTATGACACTGGGTCCGGTCGGACAAAAAATATCGGTGAAGCTCAGCGCCGCATTTGCGCCGCTTGGGCTCGACGTGATCGACGAATCCAGCCAGCACCAGGGCCATTCAGGCGCGCGGCCCGATGGTGAAAGCCATTTCCGTGTCAGAATCGTGGCGGAAGCCTTTAGGTCCAAATCGCGCGTCGAGCAGCACCGCATGGTCAATGCGGCCCTTGCCGAGGAGCTGAAAGAGCGGGTTCATGCCCTCGCCATCGAAGCAGCAGCACCCAACTATGAATTCATCGATATCGCCCCGGACGATGGCAGGTTCAAGGAGCTGCTGGCCGCCGCAAAGCTTTCCGCCGCCGATTTGACGGGAAAGGCCAAGCGTTACGTAGGAATTCTCGACGCGAAGGGAAAGCTGATGTCGGCGGGTGGGTTCGAAAAGTGCGGGACTGATATGCTGCTCTGTTCGGTCGCGGTCGATCCAGCCCTTCGCGGCCGCAAGCTTGGCCGAACAATTGTTGGCAAGTTGCTTGGCATGGCGGGCGATGAGGGTGTTCACGATGTTTATCTGTTGACGAACACGGCGGCGGACTTCTTTGCTGCACTTGGATTCGAGAAGATTTCGCGCGATCGGGTTCCCGCCGCTGTCGCCGCGACCAGTCAGTTCTCAGGGAAAGCCTGCGCTTCGGCACAGGCCATGCGGGCAAGGCTCAACGCCTGATCCGCTCCTCGAAGGCTTCGAGCGTGTCGCCTGGCTGAGCGCGCCGGTGGAAATAGACCTTGCGGGCGAACCAGTTCATGGCCGGCGTGCCGATCATCAAATTGTAGAGCCAGTTCGGCGGCCCCATGTCCATCACCCGCCGCAGCGCCAGTTTCATGCCAAAGGACGGCAGCTCTTTGGCGAGACCTGCCTCCGGCGGTGGGCCGTGGCGGAGAAGATAGTCGGCGATGAGTTGTGCGGAACGGCGTCCGTAGCGAAACGCAAGGCGGATGCCGCCCCCGGTCAACGGCGACACGTGACCGGCGGCGTCGCCGATGAGTAGCACGTTCGGCCCCGCGAAAGGCGAGACGGGTCCACCACAGGGAATAAGGCCACCGCGGCGCTCCTTCACGGCGGCGGCGGAAAAACCGAACAGGTTTTCCGTGCGGGCGAGAAACGCCTTGAGATCGGGCTTGGCGTGCCGGTTGGTGGCAAGCCCCACCTGAAAGAAACCGGGCGCCGGCGCCACCCAGGCGAGGTAACCGCGGGCCAGATTGGTATCGAGAAAACAGTGGAGGAGGCTGTCATCGGCGCGAGGCAGGTTTTCATATTCGATCTCCAGCCCGGTGAGGAATTTTTCATTGCGGCCGAGGCCGAAAAGGCGTGCCACCGTCGAGCGCGCGCCATCCGCGCCGACGAGATAGCGCGTCTGCAAATCGAACTGCGGCAGAAGAAAGCCGCCGTCGATGCGCAGGGCTTGTTCGAGCTTGCGGCCGCAATTGATTTCAGCACCGGCCCGGCGGGCTTCCGCCGCAAGCCAGCGGATCAATCCGGCGGTGTCGGTGGTGAGAAAGTAGTAGCCTGGTGCTCGCAGATCGATGGATTTGAGCGATGGCGCATAGAGCCGCACGCCGTGAATGGTGCGGGAAAATTGCGGCGGCGTGTCGATTTCCTCACCCGCTTCCTTCACCAGAATGCCGGTGGTGTGGATGCGCGCGCCGGGGTCCGCCTTCGCCTCGATGACAACGGTGCGAAGGCCGCGGAGTGCGGCGGTACGGGCGCAGACGAGCCCTGCGAAGCTCGCTCCCGCGATGACGAGATCAACCTGGCGCGGGTTCACCGTCCACCCGTTTCAGCGGCGTCACCTTGATGGACGTGATCTGATGCTTCCGTTTTTTCGTCACCTCAAATTGAAATCCGTGGAAATTGAAAGTCTGACCGACATCCGGAATCATTCGCGCCTCGTGGATGACGAGTCCCGCCAGCGTTGTCGCTTCCTCGTCGGGAAGTTTCCAGTGGAAACTGCGGTTGAGATCGCGCACCGGCACTCCGGCATCGACGATGAAGGAACCATCGGGTTTCCGGCGCACGCCGGTCGCCACCGCATCATGCTCATCCTTGATGTCGCCCACGATCTCCTCGATGATATCCTCAAGGGTGATCAAGCCTTGCAATTCGCCATATTCGTCAACGACTATGGCGAAGTGGGTCCGGCGCCGCAGGAAGGCGTTGAGCTGGTCGGGAAGGGCGCGGCTGTCGGGCACGAACCATGGGGGACTTAGAATGCCGCCGATTTCGATGGCGGAGGCATCGCCGCCGTGTTCCTGCAGAGCCGCGAAAAGATTCTTGGCGTGCAGAACCCCGATGATGTTGTCAGGCTTGCCCTTCCAAACGGGGATGCGCGTGTGGCCGCTTTTCAGCACCTTGGCGATGATTTCCGCCGGGTTATCCGATCCATCGATAAGCGTCATTCTGGTGCGGTGAACCATGACGTCCGATACGGCGAGATCCTGCAGGCCGAGTATGCCGCCGAGCATATCGCGATTGGTCTTAATGGCATCGTGAGGGGCCGGTACGGTCTGTTTGTTCGAAGTGCCGATGCCTAACATTCGCAGCGTGGCCGTGAGGGCTCGTCCGATCGCCTCAAGGACGGAGTCGAGGACGGCAACGAGACTACGTACGCTCATTGCTTGTTAAGTCCTCCTTGAGAAAGGCGAGCACGTCGCCGTCCGCCACATCGCGGGCGATGAAGGCTTCTCCTATGCCGCGAGTGAGAATGAAGGTGAGAGAGCCTTGTGCCTTCTTGTCCTGGCGCATGAGGGCCGCGAGATTTTCCGGCGACGGCAGGCCACCTGGAATCTCAGAGGTGTGAATCGGCAGGCCCACGCCCTTGAGATGGCGCGCCACGCGATTCGCCGTACCGGGCGCGCAAAATTTCTGGCGTTCGGAAAAGCGGAAGGCCTGCACCATGCCGATGGCAATGCCCTCGCCATGGAGCAGGCGCTGGGAATAACCCGTCGCGGCTTCGAGCGCATGGCCGAAGGTATGGCCGAGATTGAGCAACGCCCTTTCACCCGTTTCCGTCTCGTCGGCAGCGACGATCCGCGCCTTGGCCTCGCAACACTTGCGGATCGCATGAATGCGGGCTTGCGTGTCGCCGCGCATGATGGCGTCCGCGGCACCCTCGAGCCATTCAAAAAACCCGGCATCGCCAAGGAGACCGTACTTCGCCACCTCGGCATAGCCCGCGGCCAGTTCACGGCGCGGCAGGGTGTCGAGCAGGCGAGTGTCGGTGAAAACCGCCGCTGGCTGATGGAACGCGCCGATGAGGTTTTTGCCAAGGGTTGAATTGATACCGGTCTTGCCGCCGACGGATGAGTCGACCTGGGCAAGGAGGGTCGTTGGAATCTGGATGAAGTCAACGCCGCGCCTTAAAATAGCCGCCGCAAAGCCCGCGAGATCGCCAATCACGCCGCCGCCAAAGGCGATAATGCGGTCTTGACGTTCGATACCGGCGGCGAGTAGCCGGTCGCAAAGTTCGGCTAAATGCGTGAAACTCTTGGTTGCCTCACCTGCCGGCAACACGATTGCCGCCGTGCGGATGCCATGGGCGCCCAGCGAGGCTTCCAGGCTGGCGAGATGGTGGCGGGCCACATTCTCGTCCGTGACGATCGCCGTCACCGGCCGTTTCAACAACGGCTTCACCAATCTCCCGGCTTCCGCCAAAAGGCCGTCGCCGATGACGATCCCGTAGCTGCGGTTGCCCAGCGCCACGGCGACGCTCTCGCGCCGTTCACTCGCGCTTCTGTCAGTCATTTTTCAACCGCTCCCAGCCGTCCCACTGGGCCAGAGCCCGGATCACGTCATTCACCATGTGTCCATGCTGTACGTCCCTGCTCTCCACCGTCATATCGGCGAGGGAATAGGCAGGATACCTCTTTTCAATGAGATCGCGCATCACGGTTTCCGGATCGGCCGTCTTGAGAAGAGGCCGGCCCTGCCGTTTCATCACGCGTTTCATGAGGAGCGGAAGCGGAGCCTTGAGCCAAATGGAAACACCATGGTGCTGGATGCGCGCGCGGGTTTCTTCGTTGATAAAGGCGCCGCCCCCCGTCGCCAGCACCTGGGCGCCGTTGCCGAGGAGGCGGCCTATCACCTTGCGCTCGCCCTCGCGGAAATAGGCCTCGCCATGGTCGGCAAAAATCTCGGAAACGGTTTTGCCCGCCGCCGCCTCGATCTCGTGGTCGGCATCGATAAAGGGAATCCCGAGTTTTTCGGCCAGCCTGCGGCCGACGCTCGACTTTCCGGACCCCATCAATCCCACCAGAACGACAGGGTGACATCCCAGGCGCTCGCGGACGGTTTCGGCCTCCCTGGCAATGGCACGTCGCGGCATCTGCTCAAAACCCCAAACTTGACGGGGTTTTATCGCGGCAGGCAGCCCACAGCAAAGGCTTTCCGAAGCGCCGCGAAGCGGGTAAACTTTGGGCAAATCGGGTGGAGCATAATGCCGGACAGCATTCGTTTTTTGTTAATCGTCGCGTGTTTGGGTGGCGCCGTATATGGAACTGCTTGGGCTCTTGCCAATTTCCCGCCGGAGCAAACGGAGATCGTAAGGCCGTTGCCGCATGAAAAACTCCGGCCAAAATGACCGCGACCGGAGGCTTGCCGAGCGCTTCCTCGAGATGATGGCGGCGGAACGGGGAGCGTCCAAAAACACGCTTGCCGCCTATGGGCGCGATCTCGAAGATTACGAGTCGTTTCTGCGGGCGAGGAATGGCAGCCTCAAAGACGCCAGCCCCCAGCATATCCGGGACTATCTTGCAGCGATCGAGGCCAGAGGCATGGGGCGCGGCACGGCGGCGCGCAAACTTTCGGCGATACGCCAGTTTCACCGGTTCCTGCTAGGCGATGGGATAGCGCCGGAAAATCCCGCGGCCGCCATCGAAAGCCCGCGCACGGCGCGCCCGCTTCCCAAAATTATTTCTGAAAACGACGTGGCACGGCTGTTCGAGGCGGCGCGGGCTAGAATGAGAGAGGCCGAGGGCAAGGGCGTGGTAAAGGCCAAACGCTTGGTGTGCCTGCTCGAGTTGCTCTATGCAACGGGACTGCGAGTATCGGAGCTGGTGGGCCTCACGGCGCGGGCGGCCTCGACCGACCGGGATTTCATCGCGGTCAAGGGCAAGGGCGGGCGGGAGCGGCTGGTCCCTGTGTCGAACACTGCCCGGACCGCGCTCAAGGACTATCTCCGGCAGCTTTCCCGCATCACAGAGGGTAACCCCAAGTGGCTGTTTCCCTCTTTCGGGGCGGGAGGGCATGTGACGCGCCAGCATTTCGCCCTTGAGCTCAAGGCTCTCGCTGTTCAAGCCGGTCTCGACGGCAAGCTGATTTCTCCCCATGTGCTGCGCCATGGCTTCGCCAGTCATCTGCTGGCCGGCGGTGCCGATCTCCGCGCTGTGCAGCAAATGCTGGGGCATGCGGATATATCGACGACGCAAATCTATACCCACGTGCAACAGGACAGGCTGCGCGCGGCGGTGCAAAGCCATCATCCTCTCGCCAAGAAAAGTTGACTTTGACTTCCCGGACCGCCACGTTCGCGCATCTCCATGAACGTTTGAGCGCCCATGCCGTCCTACCTCGATTTTGAAGCTCCTGTTGCCGAACTGGAAGGCAAGATCGCCGAATTGCGGACATTGGCCTCGGGCGACAAGGCGGTTTCGATAGCCGAAGAGGTGAAGACGCTTGAAAAAAAAGCGGCAAGGATATTGGGCGAACTTTATGAATCGCTGGCGCCTTGGCAAAAGGCCCAGGTTGCACGCCATCCTGAACGGCCACACGCGCTGGATTATGTCGATCGCCTGATTACCGAGTTCACCCCCATGGCGGGTGATCGCAAATTCGCCGAGGATTTCGCGGTGATCGGGGGCCTGGGGCGATTTCGCGGGTTGCCCGTGATGGTCATAGGCCAGGAAAAGGGCCACGACACGGCGGCCCGCCTCAAGCGAAATTTCGGCATGGCGCGGCCCGAGGGCTATCGCAAGGCGGTGCGCCTTATGGAAACGGCGGACCGCTTCGGCCTTCCCGTCGTCACGTTCGTCGATACGGCCGGCGCCTATCCGGGCATTGATGCGGAGGAGCGGGGCCAGGCGGAGGCCATCGCCCGTTCAACCGATTGCTGCCTCGGCCTTGGCGTGCCGTTGATTTCGGTGGTTATTGGCGAAGGCGGCTCGGGCGGCGCCATAGCCATCGCGACGGCCAATACGGTGCTGATGCTCGAACATGCGATCTATAGCGTGATCTCGCCGGAAGGGGCAGCTTCCATCCTGTGGCGCGACCCCGCCCGGGCCAAGGATGCCGCAGCCGCCATGAAGATCACCGCCCAAGACCTTAAGAAGCTGGGGATCATCGATGAAATAATCTCCGAACCGGTAGGCGGCGCCCACCGCGGCCGCGATGAGGTTATCGCCGTGACCGGGGAGGCTATCGCCAGGACCTTGACGGCATTCGCGGGCGTATCGGGCGATGTGCTGCGGACTCAGCGGCGGGAGAAGTTCCTGGCGATCGGCCGAAACCTCTAGTCCGGTCAAACCAGGGCGAAAAAGCCGGCTATTTGACCAAATAGAGCAGTAATGTTGGTGGAAAGACTGGCCATGGCAGGAATCAGAGCCAGGCTCATGAGTGCCGCGATGAGCGTGTACTCGATGGCCGTGGCGCCATTTTCATCGCGAATAAAACGGCGAATACGGGTGGCAATGACGGACACGATTATAAGCTCCTCCCGGTGGGCCAACTTCGCGGGTGACGTCAGGAGTAGACCACAGCGATCCGCAAAAACCGGTTAATTCGTTTCTTAAGATTTGTGTCCCGCCGTTAACGAAAATTAACTATTGCTGGCGTTGGCAACGCGCTCTCGACCGCGTCGAGCGCTTCCTGCCCCGTGGAGAACCTGCCGCCTCACACAAAGGCGCCGTGGCAGTGCTTGTATTTCTTGCCGGAACCGCAGGGACAGGTGTCGTTGCGGGCGACCTTACCCCAAGTTTCGGGTTTCTTGGGATTGAGCGCCAGAGCCGGTGCCGCCGTGGGGGCGCCGAAGAAGGCGCCTTCGCCCATGTCGTCCTCGCCGGTCATTGCATCGATGTGGTGGGCTTCCATGATCGGCAGATCGTCTTCATCGGGCAACATGTCGTCCGGGGGACGGTTCTGAATCTCGACGCGCATCACCTGGGAGGTGGTGTTCTCGCGCAGCTTGCCGATGAGCGCTTCGAACAGGCTGAAACCCTCGGTCTTGTATTCGTTGAGGGGATCGCGCTGTCCGTAGCCGCGCAAATGGATCACCTGGCGCAGATGTTCGACGGTTACGATGTGATCGCGCCAGAGATTGTCGAGAGTGCGCAACAGCACCGCTTTCTCGACCTGGGATATGATCTCGGGAGTGAATTTCTCGCGCTTGGCCGCATAGATCTTGTCGGCCGCCTGGCTGACGCGGTCGCGGATTTCCCCGTCGGCGATGCCTTCTTCCTTGGCCCAATCTTCCACCGGAAAGTCGATGGCGATCACGTCGCGCAGGCGCTCGCGCAAGGCGGCCGTGTCCCACTGTTCGGCATAGACGTTCTCTGGAATGAATTGGGCAATCAGGTCGTCGATGACGTGGTGGCGCATGTCGTCGATTGTCTCGGCCACATCCTCGCCTTTCATTATGCCAATGCGCTGTTCGAAAATGACCTTGCGCTGGTCGTTCATGACATTGTCGAACTTCAACAGATTCTTGCGAATGTCGAAGTTGCGGGCCTCGACCTTCTGCTGGGCTTTCTCGAGCGCCTTGTTGATCCACGGATGGACGATGGCCTCGCCCTCCTTGAGGCCGAGCTTCTGCAGCATTGAGTCCATGCGCTCGGAGCCGAAAATGCGCATCAGGTCGTCCTCGAGCGAGAGATAAAACAGCGAGCGGCCGGGATCGCCCTGGCGGCCGGATCGCCCGCGCAACTGGTTGTCAATGCGGCGGCTTTCGTGGCGCTCGGTGCCGATGACGAAGAGACCGCCTGCCGCCAGAACCTGCTGCCTGTTGACTTCGATCTCAGCCTTGATCGCGTCGATACGCTTTTTCCGCTCGGCTTCATCCGTCACTTCGGCCAACTCGGTGGCGGTGCGCATGCCGAGATTGCCGCCCAACTGGATGTCGGTGCCGCGGCCTGCCATGTTGGTGGCAATCGTCACGGCGCCCATTTGACCCGCATTCGCGACGACTGCCGCCTCGTCGGCGTCTTGCTTGCCATTGAGCAACTGAAACGGCACGGCCAGTGCTCGCAATCGATCGGCCAGTGCTTCCGACGTTGCGATGGTGCGCGCACCCACGAGAATCGGTTGACCTGTCGCATGAATCCGGCGGATCTCCTCGGCGGCGGCGCGATACTTGGAGTCTTCTTCTCGGAAATAGCGGGTCGCGAGCACGCGGCGACGGCTGGGCT
>JACMJT010000581.1 GCA_014380505.1 Hyphomicrobiales bacterium
GATAACTGAGATGAAAGAAACTGGTGGGCGGTACAAGGATCGAACTTGTGACCCCTACGATGTCAACGTAGTGCTCTACCGCTGAGCTAACCGCCCACACTTTTCAAAAGCCGCGTCCGTATAACGGCAAGGCGGGCGGCGCGCAAGCTTCACGCCGCCATCATGCGATCGACTTCGGCGACAAGGTCGCGGAGATGGAACGGTTTCGACAGAACCTTCGCGTCCTTAGGCGCTTTTGAATCCGGATGGAGTGCTACGGCGGCGAAGCCGGTAATGAACATGATCTTGAGCGTGGGATCGAGTTCGGCGGCCCGCCTTGCCAGTTCGATGCCGTCCATCTCGGGCATGACGATGTCGGTCAGCAGCAGATCGTAGGTCGTTTGCTTGATTTCTTCGAAGGCGCTCGCCCCCTCGGCAAATGCCGTGACATGATGGCCGGCCTTCTCCAGCGCTTTCACCAGGAAGCGCCGCATGTCGTTGTCGTCTTCTGCCAGGATGATTTTTGCCATAGTCGCGGACATTATATTAGGCTCTTTCCTCAGGGTTTGTGAACCGGCCCGGTTTCATTCATGTCTTAATAGGTCCTATGAGTAAATGGGGGGTGAAGCCCGGTGCTGTTCTAGCACAGCATTTTAAGCCCACTCGGGCTGTGGACAGTTTTACGCCACTGGTGGATAGTGGCGGTCAGGTAAAGCGAGGCGGCACGGATTTATGGCAGATCACACTCCGGCTAGACCGTTCGATATTCTGACGCCTGTGGTGTGGTCAGCACCTGTTGTTTTCAATTCCCCCCATAGCGGCCGCTGGTATGGTGAAGATTTCCTAAGGCTCACCCGGCTCAGCCCCACGGCGCTTCGGAAATCCGAGGACTGTTACGTCGACGAATTGTTCATGGGCTGCCTTGAGCATGGAGCACCCATGCTGCGCGCCCATGCACCGCGGAGTTACGTCGATCTCAACCGAGAACCCTATGAGCTTGATCCCCGCATGTTTCAGGGCGAGCTGCCGGGGTATGTGAACACCACCTCGCCCCGCGTTGCGGGCGGCCTTGGCACCATTCCGCGCATCGTGGCGGAAGGCGAGGAAATCTATCGCGGGCGCCTCGGTTTCGCTGAAGCCCTGTCGCGCATCAATCGTATCTACCTGCCCTATCACCGCACGCTTGCAGCCCTCGTCGATGAAGTTCAGAAAAACAACGGGGCGATGTTGCTGGTCGATTGCCACTCCATGCCGTCCAGCGCCCTGGCCTCCTTCGCACCGGCAGCCTTCGGCCCCGTGGACATCGTGCTGGGAGACCGCTTCGGGGTTTCCTGCGACGAGGACGTGACCTGCATGGTCGAAAAGCATCTTGTGGCCCAGGGACTGACAGTCTTGCGCAACAAGCCCTATGCGGGGGGCTTCATCACCCACACACACGGGGCGCCGGCTCACGGCCGCCATGCCTTGCAGATTGAAATCAACCGCGCCCTCTACCTGAACGAAACAACCCTGGAGAAGACCCCCGAGTTTCCGCCGCTTCAGAAGGCGCTGACTGCGATGATCGCGGGGTTGCTGCCGGAAATCGAAGCAAGGTTCGTGCCCCGAAGGCTCGCGGCTGAATAAAAAAAGGGCCGATGCACCAAGGTGAACCGGCCCAAGTATGGGGAGGGAATGCCCAGGAAGGGCTGCAAGGCATCGCTGCCTCACAGGGGCTATTTGGCAGTGCAACATGTCATGTTCAATACCAATCTGAAGATTTTTTCAGACGGACAAGTTTTAGACAATTCGACCAGCAGAAGTAAAATTATAAGACTTTGAATAAGCTATATGAAAACGCTGCCTATCGGTCCGAAATCCAGACTCATAACCCCATGCAAGTTTCGCATATCGCTTCTGCTGCATTGCACAAGCGTTCGATCTTGAGTGTTTTTGGCAGGTCCTCTAAGAGGCCCCATGGGGACCCCCGACTGGCAAGACCTCACGCGCTTTGCGATTGCTCTCGCCCGCGCCTCCGCTGTTGAAATTCTCCCCTGGTTCAGGCGCAACGCCGAGATCGACGTGAAGGCGGGACCGGTGTGGGACCCCGTGACCGAGGGTGACCGGGCGGGCGAGCGGGTGATCCGCAAGATGATCGAAGAGCGCTATCCCGAACACGGCATCCACGGCGAAGAATATGGCACCAAGGAGGGCCGCTCCGGTTTCACCTGGATTCTCGATCCGGTGGATGGCACCCGCTCTTTCATCTGCGGCATGCCAACTTGGGCGACGCTCATCGGTTTGAATTTCGAGGGCAAGCCGGTGGTTGGCCTGATGAACCAGCCTTTCGTGGGCGACATGTTCTACGGCAACCCCAATGGCGCCTGGCTCGACCATCGGGGAGTGAGCCTAGCGATCCGCACGCGAACGGGCATCGACCTTTCCGGCGCCACCATCGGCACGACGGCGCCGGAACTTTATAGCGGCCTGGGCCAGAGAGGCTTCGAACGGCTGCGAAAAAAGGCGCGGCTCACGCGCTATGGCGGTGATGCCTATTTTTTCGCGGTCATGGCGGCGGGACACATCGATATCGCCATGGATGCCAATCTCCAGGCCTACGACATCGCCCCTCTGCTCCCCATCGTCACGGGAGCCGGCGGCGTATATGCGGAATGGACGGGGGGCGATGCGGCCAAGGGCGGCAATGTCATCACCGCCGGTTCCCAAGCCCTGCTCGATGAGGCGCTTGCGGTGATGAGGGGATGATCAAAGGGCCCTCATTGTGGAATGCCTCGAAGGGTCAATCGTCCCGGTAAACCCGCTCACGGCGCTCGTGGCGCTCTTGGGCCTCTATCGACAAGGTGGCGATGGGGCGGGCATCGAGCCGCTTGAGGCTGATGGGCTCGCCGGTTTCCTCGCAATAGCCGTAGGAACCGTCGTCGATTCGCTTGAGCGCCGCATCTATCTTGGAGATCAGCTTGCGCTGCCGGTCGCGGGTGCGCAGCTCGAGGGAACGGTCCGTCTCGGAGGAGGCGCGGTCGGCCAGATCGGGGAGAACGTGATTCTCCTCCTGCAGATGGGCGATGGTTTCCTTGCTTTCCTTGAGGATGTCTTCCTTCCAGGCCAGCAATTTGGCCCGGAAATATTCACGCTGGCGTTCTTTCATGAACGGCTCGCCGTCCGTGGGTTTGTAGGCTTCGTCGACTTCTACCGCCATCATGACTCTCTTTGGCCCCACTCGTGGCGCGGGCTTATAGCGGCCCGAACCGGCTTCGACAATAGCCTGAAATAATTGATCTTCAGGCCGTCCAGAAGGCGCGATGATGGCGTCAAACTTTGAAGATTGTCTTAGTGGGCTTGGCGGGGCGCGAGAGCTTCATCTCGTCCATCCTGTCCCGGGCCTGCATCCACCAATAGCTCGCCTGCACGGCGGCCCGGCCCAAGGGACCCCCCACCCATTGCGGCGCGAAGGGTGTAAATCGGCGGTACTCATCGTCGCCTCCTACAATAGCGCGGGCGAGCAGGATACCGGCCATGGCGGTGGTGTTAAGCCCATGGCCGCCGAATGCCGTGGCCCACCATTGGCCCTGGCCGTCGCCGCCGATGAGCGGCATCTTGTGGCGGGCATAGCCCATGAGGCCAGCCCAGGCATATTCCACCCGGGGTTTTCCGAGCTGCGGGAAGACCGACAGCATATCGCTCTTCATGCGGTGCGCCAGCCGCGCGGGTGCCGCGAGGCGCGTGGTGATGGCGCCGCCCCACAGGATGCGGTCTTCGCCCACCAGCCTGAAATAGTTGCCGGCCCGGCGCGAGTCCGACACCGCACTCTCCGTGCGGATCGCATCCTGCTGCAGGGACTCCGTCACTGCCACATAGGTGGCGACAGGCAGCACGGCGCGCCCGGTCAAAGCATGAATCCGGCGGTCCAGTGACGATACGGCGTAGACAACATGGGCGGTGCGGACGCTACCGGCCGCCGTGCGCACCAGCCAGTTTCCGGAAGATCCGGTAACCTCCAGCGCAGGCGATTGCTCGTGTAGCACCGCGCCTGTGGCCTCCGCGCGGCGGGAGATCAGAAGAGCGTAGCGCAGCGGATGCACGTGAAAAGCGGAAGGGTCGTAGAGGCTCTGGAAATACCGCGGCGAGTTAAGCCTGGCCCGTGTTTCCTTCGTGCTGAGAAACTGCCGTTCGTCGCCGAAAATGCGCTCCTGCCGTTCCCGGTAGATTTCCAGTTTCTGGCCGCCATCGTAGCGCCGCGCCACGATCCAGCCATCACCCCCTTTGACCCCGGTGTCCCCGGCGACTTCCCGGCGCACGAATTCGGTGCCAAAGCGCGAGAGATTGAACAGTGCCTTCGCGGCATGGAGGCCAGTGTGCGCTGAAATCTTGTCGAGACTTTCCGCAAACCCGTTCGACACGAAGCCACCGTTGCGGCCCGAAGCACCCCAGGCGATGCTCTTGGCTTCCAGCAGAATCACCCGCTTGCCAGCTCTCGTCA
>JACMJT010000075.1 GCA_014380505.1 Hyphomicrobiales bacterium
CGCCCTCCTCGTAGTTCAACACGAATTGCACGGCAACATAAGCGCCACCCGGCCATTTCGGATCTGGAATGGCCCGCCCATAGCCCTTCATGTCACGCGGATAGGGTGAGTGGGGATCGGTCATCGGCTTGCCATCCGTCCTGTCCCTGTCGAGGCGCGGCGGCCTATTGGCCAAGCCATCTACCTTTTGGGCTTACAATGCCTCTCTCTGGATGTCGGTGGTCGTCCAGGCCGGACGGCCCTTGATGCGAAGCTTGCGGTCGCCGAACGGAGTGCCGGAGGTATAGGTGAATGTGATAAGAACGCGAACGCCTTCAGTGGGTTTCCCTCCGCGATGATACCCGACCGTATCGGCGAGAATCATGGTTTTTGCCGGACCTGTGCATTTTAGCCACGAGTCCGATGGAAATGTCACACGCATTTCGTCGTCGGTAATTCTCTTGAAGTCTTTGTGTACCGGCGTTTTAGCTGCTCCATCGCTAAACGGATGGGTCTTGGGAATGTAGGAGAACGGACCGCTGTTCGCATCCACATCCGCGAGATAAATGAATACCTTTATCAGCTTCAGATCTTCCGGATCCCGGTGCCAAAGCTGCGCTTCCACAGCTTGCTCCTTGGTCGGAAAATTCAACCAGGCGCCGATGGCGTGCAAACGCGGCCAAAGGCCCAGATACTGCGAGACGATCTCTAGAAGTTTTTTATCCAAAGCCAGCTTGACCAAAGGACTGTCGGGATCGTGGTCTTGATCCCATGTGATGAGGCTCGTGAGATAAGATTTTTTGCCGGCGGATTCGCCCTTGGCGATCGTGTCCTGAACTTCAGCTTGTTTGCTGGCTTCTAAAACCACCTTGGCTGCCTCAGCCAGCGCCTGCTGACCTTCCTTGCTCAAAAATTGTTCGCTTGCGCCAACGACAATTCCTTCCTGGGTGATCTTCTGCGCAATCTGGCGAGTATCCGAATATTCGTTCGGGGTCGACTGCGCCCGCCGCGCCCGTTTGCCGTTACTGACGTCACGCCACCAGTAAAACAGCGGGTTCGGCGTAGCCAGAGCTTTGCGTTTATAAAACCGCTTCAGAAGAAATTGCACTATTTGGGCTCCTGTTGATAAACCATTTTCTTCGCTATTTTGGACTGTTTTCTCTATTGCGGCAAGGCCGCCCGCGTTGTTGGCGCCATCACGAAATGACCGGAGTCGACAGAAGCCACAGGCCGAAAACCGTATAGAAAACCATCAAGATATTGAGGGGCGCCTGACTGAGCGCTGCGGCCCGAACGGCATCGCCGTTACGCAGCGCTAAAAAATGCGCCACCGCCACGGCCATGACGTGGCCGACAACAACGATGGCCGTCTGGAGCCGGTACACGAGGGTGGCCACGCGGTGATCCATCATTATCGACGCAGGCGGATTGAGATCAGCCGTACCCAGGATATCGAGGCCGGTGCCAAACGGATCGGACAACGCTTTGATGGCTTTCAAGGCGTCAACCGGGAAATCCGCGAGATAATGCGCAAAGTGATAAGCAAGAGCAATTGGCACTATCGCCATAACGAGGCCCGGTATCTCGCGGCTTCGCGCCACGAAGCGGCCCGCGGCAACCGCTGCGGCGTAAGCTATCCCAAGACCAACGCCCATAAGCGCAAGCCCCACCGTATTGGCAAAAACCACAGCGGACCGCCCCGGAAATTCCAATGGATTGAGGGCAAGCTGGTCAGCCCAGAAGAAGGTCTGCGAAAACCCATCGAACGTCACGGTGGCAAGAGCGAGTAAAACGAATGCACCCTCGCTCCATGTGGAGGCTTTACCCGGCAACAAACCATGTCCTGGCAGGCCGAAGCGAAGGCGCAGTCCCCCGTCCATGGCGTTCCATTGAAAAGGGCTGAGCCTGCCCACCATGCGAAAATAGACTGAAAACGCTTCGGCCTTGCGCATCCATTCAAACTCGCCGAAGAGCAAAAGTCCCAGCAGATTCACAAGAAAATAGCACGTCGCCGCCATGGCGAGCCGCGGCGGATCATCGGGCGCTGGATAAACGAGTTGGAACCACGCGAAGGCAAAAAACATGGCGACTGCCGGCCAGTGGCCAAGCCAGGCGGGATAACGCAACGGGGGACGGGGCGGCCCAATCAAACGATAAAGGCCGGCCCACGGATTGAACAGCGGCCAGACGTTTCCCATCAAAAGGCAAAGTATCGTGAAGCCGACCCACCACAAGCTCCAGATATAACCCGGGAGAGGATTGGAGATCGGATCGGCTGGCCCATAAATGCCCGCGAGAATGAGCATGGAAAGAACGGCAAAGCTGATGAGGCTTGTTAAGATACGTAAGTCCGGGGAAATACTAGGAAAGCCGAATTCCCAAACTGGAGCTTTCCAACGTTTAAATATGGGAGAAAGCCCCACCAGCAGAACCGAAGCAAATACCGCAAGACCACCGCCCAGCACGTAAAGTTCAGTCGGCAACAACATGATTTGGCCGCGCTCGCTGGCGTGGGCGAGCGCCGGCGTCACCCAAAAAGCTTGCGCCATCAACAGCAGCGCGCCGCGCCTAACGCCACCCATGGGCCGCTCCCTTGACTCGCCAAAAATTTCCTTCGCATACTAACCACTGGACAACAGGCCGCAAAGTAGCTCTTGGCGGACAGGGAGGAAGATCATGGGCAACGAAACTCTGAACGCTCCGGCATTGATCAGCCGGCGCAGCGTGCTGATGGCCACGGGCGCCACCATCGCAGCTAGCCTGATCCCTCCAGCGCTTGCCCAGGCCTCGCCCATCAAGATCGGCCTCCAGGCCCATCTTACCGGCATTGGGGCGAGCTACGGCCATTGGTATGACAAGGTGAGCAAGGCCGCCGTCAAAACCATCAACGATGCCGGCGGCATCGGCGGGCGGCCCATCGAACTTGTCGTTGAAGATGACGGTACGGATGCCAAGCGCGCTTCCGAAGTGATCGAGAAATTTGCGTCCCAGCACAAGACGGACTTTGTTTTTGGCCCACTGTTCAGTCATGTGGCGGCAAGTTCCGCCGCGCGGGCCGGTGAATTGAAGTTGCCGCTTCTGATAGCCAGCGAGACGTCGGACCTCGCCGCCGGCAGTTTCAACCGTTACGTCTTCCAAGTCGGCAATACCAACGTGCGCTCCCAGGTCACCGCGGTTTCACCCTGGATCGTGAGCAACGCCGGGAAGAAGATCACGATGATCGTTCCCGACTACGTTTTCGGTTACGAACATCGGGATGTCTTCACCGAAGAGGCCAAGAAGGCCGGCGGTGAAGTCAATGCCGTGATTGCGATTTCACCGGCGGAGACGAGTTTCACCAAATATTTCTCGCAAATTCCAAAGGGTACGGAAGCTATATATCACGTCATGGTAGGGCCCGGCGTTCTCACCTTCGTGCGCGAGCTTGGCGAATATTTCAGCGGCAAGGGGCCGAAACTTTTCGGATTTATCGATTCCCTTGAAGCCGTCGACATTGCTTCGCCCGGACTCGAATTCCTTGAGGGTTCGCACCTCTGGGAAGCCTTCCCGCGCTTCGCCGCCGGGTTGCCAACGGAATTCGCCAAGAACTACCGCGCCGCCGTTGGCATCGATGACAATGGCGCCGATACCGCCAATCCGGGAGACATATCGACTGCATCGCACATGTTCGGCTGCTGGGAGTCGCTCTACGCCATCAAACAGGCGGTTGAAGCGAGCGGCTACAAGGATGGCAATGACAAGGCCAAATTCATTGAGGCCATCGAGGCGATCCCAAGCTTCGATGAGAGCGATGCCTATCCGCAGGGCACCAAAACCTTCATCGGCAAGACCCACCAGAGCTTTGGGCGCCAGTTCATTTCCAAAGTCGAGGGCGGCAAGCTCACGGTCGTCCACACGACGACAATCGAGGATGGCATGTATGACATGACCGCCGACTACACAGCACAGCCGCTCTGATCGCTCACAACGGGGAACCGGTGCTGGTCCCGCCTTAGATGGACATCGGTCCTACCCTTCTTCTGGCCTTCCTTGAAGGCATCGTCGGCGCATCGGTGTTGGCGCTGACGGCGCTGGGTTTGTCGCTGGTTTTTGGCGTCATGCGCATCATCAATATCGCCCATGGCGAACTGGTCATGCTCGGAGCCATTCTAGCCTGGGCCGTCGTTCATTTTACCGGAAGCGGACCGCTCATCGGTTTTCTTGCCGCCCTCATCGTGGCGCCGCTTATCGCCGGCGCATTTGCCATCACCGCCGACTGGCTGGTGCTGCGCCGC
Source organism: Hyphomicrobiales bacterium (assembly GCA_014380505.1). The sequence continues at coordinate 4,254 of JACMJT010000075.1, forward strand.
ATCAACTATGATCCCGAGCGCACCATCGTCGCCACCATGGGCCTTCTCTTCCTCGCCCAGCAAATCGTGCTCATGACCTTTGGCCCAGATGCGAAGCCCGTGGAACCGCCGATATATTTCCGCATCAGTTTTCCCTGGTTCGGCTATTCGGGCTACAAGCTGATTGTGGTCGCAGCCATTATCGCGCTCATCACGGCCACTTGGCTCCTCCTGTCGCGCACGCGGTTGGGTCTTTATATGCGGGCAACCCAGATGGACTCCGAAATCGCCCAAGCCTTCGGCGTTCCTGTCAGTCGCATCTATGCCACGGTGTTTGCGCTGGGCGCTGCTCTTGCGGCGGTAGCCGGTGTCCTCGTCGTACCAATCCAGCAGGCTCACTATCTCATGGGTGCTGATCCCCTGCTCCTCTCCTTCATCGTTGTGATCGTAGGCGGCCTCGGAAATTTACGCGGAACATTGCTTGCCGCCACTGCCATCGGCATCGGCGAGGGCATGATTTCGGTGATGTTCTCACCAACGCTGGCGAAAATCGTGGCGACCCTGCTTGTGGCTCTGGTGTTGATTGTCAGACCCGGCGGATTGACGCGTGAGGAACCGGCATGAGGTCGTTCGCCTTTCATGCATGTATTGTGCTGGCTCTCTTTGCCCTGCAATTTGTGCTTCCTCCCTATCATCACGCCAATGCCGCTCGCATCATGGTGTATGCGGTCCTCGCGGTCGGTTACAATGTGTTGTTGGGTTACACGGGCCTCATGAGCCTCGGGCACGCCATGTTCTTTGCCGCTGGGGCCTATGGTGCAGGCATTTCCATTTATTGGTTCGGCTTCGACCCTATTGCCGCTTTTGTCATGGGGTTGGGCTCGGGATTGGCGCTCTCACTTGTCACGGGGATTTTCCTTCTCCGCAGCACCGGCGTTGCATTTCTCATCGTCACGCTCATGCTGTCCCAGGCGTTTTTCCTCTCGACCCTCTATTTCAACGGCATTACGCTTGGTGAACAGGGGATGGTTCTTTCCAACGTTGCGGCCGTCGAGATTTTCGGCATTCCGTTTCGCCTCAGCGACCCGGCAGTCAAGTATAATTTGGCAACCGCCGCCTTCGCGGTTTCGCTGTTTGCAAGCTTGTGGCTGGTACGCTCGCCGTTGGGGCGCGTGCTCATCGCCATCCGCGAGAACGAGCCGCGCACCCGCATGCTGGGCTACAACACCTTCGCCTATCGTTACCTGGCCATTGCCGTCTCCGGTACTATCGCTGGGTTATCCGGCGCGCTTTATTGCCTGCTGTTCTCCTATGTGGGCTCGTCCTTCGCATCGCTGCAATATTCGACACTGCCGTTGCTGTGGACGCTGCTCGGCGGCGCCGGCACGATCATCGGGCCGCTGATTGGCACCGGTGTCATGTTCTATCTCGTGGATATTTCGAGCAGCTTCACATCAAGCTATCTGCTTGTCGTGGGCGTCACCCTGCTGGCGCTCACCTTGTGGTTTCCCAAAGGCATCGCGGGCATGATCCGCGCCCGCTGGCTGGCGTGGCTGCCGTGAATATTCTTGAGGTCCGCAATCTCTCGCGGCACTACGGCGGGCTGGCTGCGGTGAAAGACGTTTCGCTGGATGTCGCTAAGGGTGAAGTCCGCGCCATCATCGGGCCCAATGGCGCGGGCAAGACAACGCTGGTCAGCATGATCAGCGGGCGGATCACGCCTTCGGCCGGCCACATCGCATTCATAGGCAGGGACATTACCCGCACGAAGTCCTGGAACCGCGTGCTGCTTGGCATCGTCTATACATTTCAGGTCACCAGCATCTACCGCAATCTCACGTGTTATGAGAACGTGGCGCTGGCGGCCCAGCGGCGGCGGCCAAGTGTTGTGATCTACCGCGAAAAGGCCATACGCACCGCCGTTTTGGAAGCCCTCGGCCGCGTGGGGCTGGCAGGCGATCTTAACCGTCAGGCTGGCATCCTGCCTTACGGTCATCAGCGCCTCCTCGAAGTGGCGATGGCCCTGGCTTTGACGCCCAAACTTCTCATCCTCGATGAACCAACCCAGGGATTGGCGCCTTCGGAGATCGCCGCATTCTGTGATCTCGTCCGCGACGTTTCGCAAGGAGCCACGGTGCTTCTCATCGAACACAATCTCAAGGTGGTTCTTGAGTTGGCGAGCCAAATAACGGTGATGGACCAAGGTGCTATCATCGCCGAGGGCACCCCAAAAGAAATCGAACAACATCCCGCGGTGCGGCGGGCCTATCTGGGGCAGTGATGCTGGAAGTCTCCCACATCGATACATTCCATGGCGCGGCACAGGCGTTGCGCGATGTTTCGTTTTCGGTGGCTTCGGGCGAGATTGCCGGCCTCATGGGCCGCAATGGCGCGGGCAAGACGACGATGATCCGAACCATCATGGGCCTGTTGAAGCCGCGCCGTGGCCGCATTGTTCTCAATGGCGAAGACGTTACCCGTCTGGCGGCCCATGACATTCCCAAACGCGGTGTGGCTTATGTTCCACAAGGGCGGCGCCTGTTCAACGGCATGACTGTCGAGGACAACCTTCGCATGGGGCTTGCGGTCCGCAACGGCAGCCCAGCCGTGCTTGCTGGCGTTTTGCAGCTCCTGCCGCTCCTTAAACAACGCCTCAATCAGCGCGCGGGCACGCTCAGCGGCGGCGAGCAGCAGATGCTGGCCATGGCGCGGGCGTTATGTACCGAACCCGCATTGATCCTGCTCGATGAACCGAGCGAGGGACTGGCGCCCGAGATCGTTGACCGGCTTCTTGACACCATGATGGAGTTAAAGCAGCGAGGTGTTGCCGTCGTCCTGGTCGAGCAAAGAGTCAAGTCGGCGCTGAAAGTGTGCGACCGCATCCTGTTTATGGAGAATGGTACAATCCAGCACGAGGCGAGCGCTGGGGAACTTGCCGCTGACCCGGTGCCGCTTGAGCGATATATTGGCGTTCAC
>JACMJT010000582.1 GCA_014380505.1 Hyphomicrobiales bacterium
GCCATCATTGCCGCGCTGGGACTGTGATGGAACAGCCGCGGCTCCTGTTTGTCACGTCGGCAGCCTTCAACAACATCACCGGCGGCGGCATCACTTTTTCCAATCTTTTTCGTGGCTGGCCGCAGGACCGGCTGTTTACGGTGCATAACGATCCGGTGCCAGTCAGCTTTGACGTTTGCCGCAATTTTTACAGGATGGGGACCGCGGAGATCGGGCGCTGGCCGCACCTGACGGCGGGTGTGCCGGGCCAGGTCGAGCGGGCCGGGAGCACTGACGCAGGGCTTGTGCCGGCGCGGCAACGCAGCAACGTCCTCCCGGCGATCCGCAATCTGCTGGTGGGCGCGCCCTGGCCCGACAGAGCGCGGCTGACGCCGGAGCTTGAACGCTATATCGAACAGGCAAGGCCGCAGTTAATCTATACGATCCTGGGCACCGTCGGCATGACCGAGATGGTGTGCCGGATTCGTGATCGGTTCGCGTTGCCGGTGGCGGTTCATTTCATGGACGATTTTGCCGCCACCTTCTATGGGGGCGGTCTGCTTTCACCGATTCTGCGCGCCCGGATGAAACGCCTGCTCGCGGATGTCGTTGGCAAGGCGCAAGTCCGGCTGGCGATCGGAGATGCCATGGCTGCGGAGTATCAGGGGCGCTGGCAGCAGCCATTTACCGCGATCCAGAACGCGGTGGAGGTGGACGCGATTGCCGCTGCTGATCCGCAGCGCGATCCGGCCGCGCCCATGCGGCTCGGCTATATCGGATCGATATTCTCCTATGCACAGGCGCAGAGCCTGGCCGATATCGCGCAAAGCGTCGCCCGGCTTGCATCGGGCGGGCGTGACATAACACTGGATATTTTCAGTCCATTGCACTTGGCCGAGCCATTCCGAGCCAGTCTGGAAATCCACCCTGCCGTCCAGCTGCATGACACAATCTCCGATGATGCCACTTTTTTTGCGAAACTGTCCGAGTTGAGCGTGCTGGTGCTGCCCGTCAATTTTGATGCCGCTAGTGTGGCTTATATCCGCTATTCCATGCCCACGAAGGTGCCGGCCTACCTAGCCTCGGGGACGCCTATCCTTGCCTATGGCCCGGCAGAAACGGCGCAGATCGCCTATGCGGCAAGCGAAGGCTGGGGCTTGGTGGTGAACCACCGCGCCCCTGGCCTCCTAGATCAAGCTATCGTCGCATTGCAGACCGACAACGGGTTGCGGGCCCGGCTGTCGAGCCGGGCGAGAGCGATTGCGTCTCGTCACGATGTCCGCCATGTTCGGGGCAAGTTCCAGGCGCTGTTGGCCCAAGTGGTTGATAAATGAAGCAAATTCTTCTCAAACAGGGTGCCCCCATCGTCGAAATAGTCCCCGCGCCGCTAGTCGAGCCGGGCACGATCCTGGTGCGAACCGCAGTGTCCTGCATCTCGGTGGGCACCGAGCTTTCGGGCATCAAGATGAGCGGCACGCCGCTATGGAAGAAAGCGTTGGCCCAGCCACAAAAGGTGCGTCAGGCGCTGGACATGGTGGCCGATAAGGGCCTCACCCGAACCATCGCCGAGATCAAGGGCAAGGCGGAGACGCCGCAGCCCGTGGGGTATTCCGCCGCCGGTACGGTGATTGCGGTGGGAGGGGGCGTCTGCCATTTCGCGGTGGGAGATCGCGTGGCCGTGGCGGGCGCGCAATGCGCGTTCCATGCCGAAGTATTGCGCGTGCCGGTCAACCTAGCGGTGGCGATTCCTGATGGCGTGGCGTTCGATGCCGCCTCGACCGTGGCGCTTGGCGCCATTGCGTTGCAGGGCATCCGTCGCGCCAAGCCGACCTTGGGTGAAAGTTTCGTGGTGGTGGGGCTGGGCCTCCTTGGGCAGCTGACGGTGCAGATGCTGCGGGCCAATGGCGTGAAGGCGATGGCGCTCGATCCCGATGCGGGGCGGCTGGCGCAGGCCGTGGCCGCCGGCGCGCTGGGGCTGGACAGCCAACAGACTGCCGAAGCGCAAGTGGCGCGGCTGACTGGTGGCGTCGGCGCCGACGGCGTAATTGTCACCGCTGCCACGGTGTCGGACGAAGTGATTTCGATCGCCTTCAAGATGTGCCGCAAGAAGGCTCGGGTGGTGCTGGTGGGCGATGTCGGTCTCGATCTTGACCGCAACGATATTTATGTGAAGGAACTGGACTTCCTAGTGTCCACATCCTACGGCCCCGGCCGCTATGACGCGCGTTATGAGGAGGAAGGGCTCGATTATCCCATCTCCCAGGTGCGTTGGACTGAGAACCGCAACATGGCGGCCTATCTCGATCTCGTTGCGGCGGGCGCCATTTCGCTCGACGGATATCTGGATACGCGTTTTGCCGTCGATGATGCTCCCCGCGCTTACGAAACGCTCAAAAGCGAGGCGCGGCCTATGCTTGCGCTTCTGGAATATCCCGGTTCCGCCGCGATATTTGCGCACAGTTTGAATCTGTCGCCGTGCGCCACCAGTTGTGCGGGCGCGATCCGTATAGCGGTGGTGGGAGCAGGGGAATTCGCCGTTGCCATGCATCTTCCGTTAATCCAGGCGATGCCCGATCAGTACCAACTTCGTGCGATCGTGAATCGCACGGGGCATAAGGCGGCATCCATCGCCAAGCGTTTTGGCGCCGATGTCGCGGCGACGGATTTTGAAGCGATCTTGTCCGATCCGGATATCGATGCGGTTCTGCTCTGTACCCGGCACAATCTTCACGCCTCGCAGACACTGGCCGCGCTAATGGCCGGCAAGCATGTTCTGGTGGAAAAGCCGCTGGCGCTCAATCGCCAGGAGCTGGCCGCGATAACCGCCTTCCTGGAAGGTACCGGCGAGCGGGCACCTGTCCTGCTTTGCGGCTTCAACCGGCGTTTTTCCCCCTATATGGCACCGTTGGCGGACGGCTTGAAAAGCCGCAGCAACCCGCTGATCGTCAATTACCGCATGAATGCGGGACACATTCCCTCCGACCATTGGGTTCACGGGCCCGAGGGCGGGGGGCGCAACATCGGCGAAGCTTGCCATATCTACGATCTTTTTACCTTCCTGACCGATGCGCGCGTCACGAGCGTCGATTCGCGCGCCATAGCGCCGGCGACGGGTTTTTATCGCGCCGACGACAATTTTATCGCCACTATCGGATTTTCCGACGGCTCGGTGGCTGGCTTGACCTATACCGCGCTGGGCAACACCAAAGTGTCCAAGGAAAAAATGGAGCTTTATTGCGACGGGGCGGTGTATGAAGTCGACGACTTCAAGGCACTTTCCGTCACGGGCCGCCCCGGTGGATTTTCCAGCAAGACCGCGGAAAAGGGGCATCGCGAAGAGCTGAAGGCATTTGCGGCTGCCATTCGGCATGGTGAGCAAGCCGTGCCGCTATGGCAAACATTTCAAGCCATGGAAATCGCCTTCGCGGTCGAAGGTGCCATCAAGGGCACGCAATGACGCATATCCTTTGCGTTGTCGGGGCGCGGCCGAACTTCATGAAGATGGCGCCCATCATGGCCGCCCTTAAGGCCGAAGGCTTTGCGGTGAGTTTGGTTCATACCGGCCAGCATTATGACGCCGCCATGAACGACGTGGTGTTCGAGCAGTTGAACCTGCCGTTGCCGGACGTAAATCTTGAAGTCGGATCCGCGAGCCATGCTCAGCAGACCGGCGAAGTCATGAAGCGGATTGAGCCGGTGCTGCTGGAAAAAAGGCCGGATGCGGTTTTGGTCGTGGGCGACGTCAATTCGACACTCGCGGCGGCGTTGGTGGCAGTCAAGCTTGATATAAAAGTCGTTCATGTCGAAGCGGGACTGCGCAGCCGCGACCGTACGATGCCCGAAGAGATCAACCGTGTCTTGACTGACCAGATTTCCGACATTCTGTTCACGACCGAGCGCCAGGCGCAAAGCAATCTGGTTGCGGAAGGCGTTGCCGGAGAC
>JACMJT010000583.1 GCA_014380505.1 Hyphomicrobiales bacterium
ACCGCCGAGCGTGGGCGCAAGTCGCGCCACCAGCCGGACTTAAAGACCGGCATTCTGCGTCGACCTTGCGTCCACGCAACCCTTCTTGAAGAAGGGACCGGAGATTCCCTCAAGGCCGCCGGCATAACCGGCGCCATCAACGGCGAAGCTATGACTGAAGCTCACTTTCCCAATTCCTCACCCTGAGGTGCTCGCGTAGCGAGCCTCGAAGGGTCCTGGTCCAAGCAACACCGCTGCAAGCAATGCTTCGAGGCTCGGCCCTCACGGGCCTCGCACCTCAGCATGAGGACCGTCGGTGAAGGCCCTACCTCCGCCCAAACAGCCTCTCGATATCCGCGAGCTTCAATTCAATGAACGTCGGGCGGCCGTGGTTGCATTGGCCGGAGTTGGGAGTGCCTTCCATCTCGCGGAGCAGCGCGTTCATCTCCTCGGGGCGCAGCGTCCTCCCGGCTCGCACCGAATGGTGGCAAGCCATGGTGGCGAGCACATGATTGATGCGCTCCTCGAGTGTCCGGGCCTCGCCCTGCTCGGCAAGTTCATCCGCGATATCGCGAACCAGCGCGGCGATATTCCCGCCGCCAAGAGCGGCTGGAACCTCGCGGACGATCACGGCGCCATCGCCAAAGGCCTCGACGGCAAGCCCTGAAGCGGCCAGCATCGCAGCAGCACCGGCGATCCGTTCAACCTGTGCGGGATCGAGCTCGATCACCTCGGGCACCAGCAGCGGCTGAGTGGCGATGCCCTTGCCCTCCCGCTCACGCTTCAACCGCTCATAGACAAGGCGCTCGTGGGCCGCATGCTGATCCACCAGAACGATACCCTGTGCCGTCTGGGCCAGAATATAATTCCCGTGGAGCTGGGCGCGCGCCGCACCCAAAGGATAGTCCGGGGACTGACCATTTGCCTGCGCCATGGCGGAAACAGCCGGAGGCAGCCCAAAAGAAGACTGCGCCTCGGCAAGCCCGCCCACAAAATACTCAGGCGCCATGGCACGGAAGCTAGAGGCCGCCTGGCGCGAAAGCCCCGCGTCCGGCTGCTGGCGGCTTTGGGCCAAAGCGGCGCGGACGGCATTGACCACAAGGCTCCGGACCAGCCCGCCATCGCGAAAGCGCACTTCGGCCTTGGCCGGATGGACATTCACATCGACGCGCTCCGGCGGACAACTGATGAAAAGCACAATCGCCGGAAAGCGGCCGCGGCCCATGAGGTCCGCATAGGCGCCGCGAATGGCTCCGGCCAAAAGCTTGTCGCGCACCGGCCTGCCGTTCACGAACATGAATTGCATGGACGTCTGCGCCCGCGACCAGGTGGGCAGCCCGGCGAAACCCCGCGCCTCGATGCCTTCGCGGGTGTCCGCAAAGCCCACGGCATTGGCCATGAACTCAACCCCCATGATACGGCCAATGCGCTCAACCTCCCCCTCGCGCGGCGGAACATCGACGAGGCGGCGCTCCTCCGTGACAAAGCTGAAGCCCGCATGGGGGTGCGCGAGTGCCGCGCGCCGGACCACGTCGGCGGCTTCGGCCGTCTCGGTCCGTTCGGTTTTGAGAAACTTCAGCCGCGCCGGCGTTGCGTAAAAAAGATCGCGCACCTCGACCTCGGTGCCGCCCATGAGGGCCGCGGGCCTCGCGGCGCGAAAGCGCCCTCCCTCGACGCTAACCCCGTAAGCCGCCTCGCTGCCACGCAAACGCGAAACGATTGCCAGCCGTGCCACAGCACCAATCGAGGGCAGCGCCTCGCCGCGAAAACCGAAAGAGCGGATCTCGATCAAATCGTCATCGGCGAGCTTGGAGGTGGCGTGGCGTTCCACCGCAAGCGCCAGATCGCCCGCGTCCATGCCGAAGCCGTCGTCGCTCACCTTGATGAGGTGGCGCCCGCCGCCGCGGAAGGCCACATCCACCTGTGTGGCGCCCGCGTCGATGGCATTTTCCACCAGCTCCTTCACCACGCTGGCGGGGCGCTCGATGACTTCGCCCGCCGCGATGCGGTTGATGGTGCCTTCCGAAAGCCTGCGGATTCGCATGGGCGCGATCATAGCTCCCTGCGACCGGGCCTGCGAGTCGTGCTAGTTGGTCAGGCCTTCGGGCCGGCCCACCACGGTGACAATCAGCTTGTCGCCCTGCAGCAAGCGCCGGGCCTGGGCCTTGACCTGATCGAGTGTCACCGCCTCGATGCGGGCGTTGCGCGTGGCGATATAGCCGACGCCAAGATTATCCTGCAGTATGCCCAGAAGCTGGCTGGCGGTCGTTCCATTGCCCTCGAAACGCAGCGCATAGGAACCGGTCAGATAGGTTTTGGCGTCCGCCAGTTCCTTAGCCGTCGGACCCTCTTCCGCCATGCGTTTGAGTTCCTGCTTGACCAGGGAAAGGGCTTCGCCCGCCTTCTCATTCCGCGTTCCCAGCGAGCCGATGAACAGCCCGGCGCGGTTCAGCGGCGCCAGGTCGGCTCCCACGCCGTAGGTCAGGCCCCGTTTCTCCCGCAGCTCCTCGGTAAGCCGCGTGCCGGAACTTCCACCGCCGAGAATTTCGGACATGATGTAGGCTGGAATGAACTCCGGATCGCTCCGCTTTATCCCGCCATGGCCGAACACGATGATGCTTTGCGGCATGTCGCGCGCGATGATTTTGAGCGCAGGCCCATTGCTGAACCTGGGCTGCGGCAGGGCCGGCAGCTCCTGGCCCTCGGGCAATCCGCCGAACACACGGTCGAGCAGCAGGCCAAGGCTTGCCGCATCGATATCACCGACGACGGCAACCTCCAGCGTCCGGCGATTGAAGATCAGCGCGTGTGCCTGGCGCAAATCGTCAGCCGAGATGGCGCCGACCGAAGCCAGCGTGCCGCTGGATTCCCGCGCATAGGGGTCGCCCGGCAAAGCCATCTCCATCCAGGCGGCGGATGCGATGTGTTCGGGGTCCTCCGTCCGTTCCCGGACGCTCAACAGCAGTTGCTGGCGCACAAGTTCGAGCGGCGCTGCGTCGAAGCGGGGCTTGGTCAAAGCCTTTTTCAGAAGATCGAAAGACGCATCGCGATTATGCGACAGAGTCTGGAACGCGCCTTCGAAATGATCGCGTTCGGCATCGAAGTCCATCTTGAAGGACAGTTCATCGCGCAATCTCTGGAAGGTGGCGGCATCGAGATCGGCCGCACCTTCATCCATCATGCCGGTCAGGAAATTGGCAACACCTTCCTTGCCCTCGGGGTCGAACACGCTGCCGCCGCGAAACGAAAATTTCATGGCAATGAGCGGAATGGCCTTGTCCTGGACCAGCCAGGCCTTGATGCCGCCTGGGCTCGTCACCTCCTCGATCTTGAAAGCCAGGGCCGGGGAAGCGGCCAAAACCAGAATGAGCGCTTGCAAAAGCCAAGTGCGGAGGGTGATCATGGCGCCTCAGTTCTGAATGTCGTCAAGAACAACGGGCTGAATGCCGGAGGCGCCCTGCCCCTTGCCGTCAGGCAGAAGCAAGCCGGTGACCGAATTCTTTTTGTCCAGCACCGCCTTGGCCGCGGCCGCCACATCCTCGACTGTCAC
>JACMJT010000584.1 GCA_014380505.1 Hyphomicrobiales bacterium
GCGGGGATCAAGGCAGGAACCATTCCCGTTACTGGACAGGATATGGAACTGTCGGCTGCACAGGCAATTGTCGAAGGAAGGCAATACGGCAGCCTTTGGCCGGCGCCAGACGAAATGGCAATTGCCGGTGCCAATGCCGCTGTTGCAATGGCGCAATGCAAAGATATCGGTGCTACCACGACTGCAGACAATGGAGCTGGGCAAATTCCATGGGTGAAAACCCCGATCTATCTCGTCAGTCAGGACGAGATGGCCGACTTCGTGTGCAAGCATCCGTTCTGGCTGAATATCGACGAAGTCTACAAGAACGTTCCAGATAAGAAGCCGTCCTGTTCATAACAGGCATTATTCCGTATCTGGAAGTTCGAGGATGAACGAGAGTGAACACGTGCAATCGGCGCTCGGCGCCGATTGTTTGTCAGATGAACCCCTTCTTTTCGCAACCGCTTTGACCAAGCTGTTTCCCGGCGTGCGAGCGCTCGACAAGGCGGATTTCTCAATTGCGCCCGGGGAAATCGTTGCCCTCCTGGGCCAAAACGGGGCAGGCAAATCAACTCTTATCCAGATTTTTGCGGGAGCGCATGCTGCCGGCAGCTACGACGGCACGATTAGCTTTGACGGAAAACCATTCCGGCCGGGTGATATCGCGGAAGCCGAAGCTGCGGGAGTGGCGCTCGTCCCACAGGAAGTCAACATTGTCCCTGATCTGAGCGTTGCCGAAAATATCACGCTGAACAATGAGCCGCTGCGTTGGGGCATAGTTGATGTGAGCAAAAGGCTTCTGCAAGCCAAAAAGGCTCTTGCGGATTTTGACATTGACGTGGATCCACTGCTTCCCATGTCGTCTCTTGATCTCGCTTCTCAGCAGCTTGTCGTTATCGCCCGCGCCCTCTCCAAAAATGCCAGACTGCTCATCCTCGACGAACCCACAGCGGCTCTTACCGAACATGAATCAGTCCTGCTTTTTGACCGCATGCGCCTGCTCAAGAAACGCGGAGTCGCGATAATTTTCGTCTCCCACCGCCTCGGCGAGGTTTTTGCCATATCCGACCGGATAGTTGTCATGCGTGACGGGCGGATCTGCGGGTGGCATTTAACAGCCGACACCACCCGTGGCGATGTGGTGGCAGAAATGATCGGCGAGACCGTAAGCCTTTCTGAGCCCATCATGTCCCGGGAATTCGGCAAGGCGGCGCTTGAAATACGCAATCTCGATGTCTTCGAAATTGAGGGGCGAAAACGGGTTAAGTCCTTAAACCTCGCCGTTAGAAAAGGCGAGGTTGTGGGGCTTTTTGGGCTGCTCGGTGCCGGCTGCACGGAAGCAGCGCTTGCTATTTTTGGCGCGTGGAAGGGAAAGCGCGAAGGTAAAATCCTGATCGATGGTGTGGAAAGAGAGATCAATAGTCCAAACGAAGCAGTATCCCTTGGGCTTGGTCTAATGGCCCAGGACCGCCGCGACTGCCTGATCGGTGATCAATCTGTCGGTGACAATATTGGCATCGCCAGTCTCGGCAAGATTGTCCGCCACGGGATGCTCGACATCGCGGAGGGCCGAAGGCGCGCGCGCAAGCAGTTTGATGCGCTTCATATCAAGGCAGGTTCCATTGATGCGGAGGTACAGACCCTTTCCGGCGGCAACCAGCAGAAGGTTCAGATAGCCCGCTGGCTCGCAGCCAACACTCGCATTCTTATCATGGTGGATCCCACGCGGGGTGTGGATGTGGGCGCACGCCGCGAGATCAAGGAAACCTGGCTGGAGCTAAGCACAAAGGGTCACGCCATTCTCCTTGCGTCTACCGACGCGGAGGAACTTGTTGATGCCTGCGACAGGGTTGTCGTCCTAAGTCAGGGCCGCAAGGTGGGAGAATTGACAGGACCTGAGCTCACTGAGAAAAATTTGCTGCGGATGGCGACAGATGGTTGAACGTAGTCCTGAGACAGCAGAACTGGCAATGACAGTTCCGCCGCGAGAAAATGTATTTCTTCGCCTGAAGAAAAGCTCGGCCCTGCGGAGTTCAATGCTCCTCCTCGTGCTGGCCGGCGTTTGGCTATTCTTCTACTTCGCCACAAATGGAACCTTTCTAACGCCGCGAAATCTTGTTTTGCTGGCTCTTCAGACTTCCATAGTGAGCCTTGCGGCAATCAGTGCCGTCATGCTGATCGTCACACGAAATTTTGATTTGTCGGTCGGTTCGGCTGTGGCCTTTGTCGGCGTGATCCTGGCGCTCCTCACAGTAAAACATGATGTCAACGCGGGTGTGGCCGTTCTGGTTGCCATTGCCGGTGGGGTTCTGATGGGAGCCTGGCAGGGGTTCTGGGTGACACGGCTCGGTGTTTCCTCATTTATCGTAACCCTTGCCGGGATGCTCTACTTTCGCGGCATATCGATGATCGCCACCAATGGCGCAACAGTGGCACCCCTGCCACGTTCTCTCACAGGTTTTGCCACGGGTTTCCTTTCGCCCGCACTGTCAATCAGCGCGGTTGTGATTGCTTTTCTTTTGTATGCGGCACTGCGATTTGTCGAGATCCGGCGGGCATATAATCTTGGCGTCGCCGGCAAGATCACGCCGGAGCTGTTTCGCGCGCTGGCACCGCCGATGATTGCCGCAATACTGGCAATCTGGATCGCGTCGTGGCAGGGGCTGCCCTATCTGGTCCTCCTCGTTGCAA
>JACMJT010000585.1 GCA_014380505.1 Hyphomicrobiales bacterium
GGTGGAGACCGAGCAGGTCGAACATCTGCATTCGCCGCGCATCGCCTGGTTCTATGACCAGACCGGCGACACCAACTTCACCAAGGGCAAGATCAAACTGGACCTGGCGGCCGATGGCCTCAGCGGCAACGGTCTGATCGGCGGTTACCGCAACTGGCGCGATCTTTATGCCGAGAACACCTTCGCCCAGGATGGCGGCCAGCAAGGCATCCGCGAGCATGAGGATCATGTGGGGCTCTACTTCGCGCTACGCCGCAATGCCGACGGCCAGTTCAACCCCAAGACCGGCAAGAATGACGGCATCTCGTCGGTCTATCGCATCAAGTTCACCTCGGCCTATGTGGTCGATCCCGACAAGCCGATGGAGGTCCCCAAGCTTGTGCTGGAGGAAGACCGCAAGGCCGCTTTCGAGGCCATCAAGCTTGCGACGATCAAGGGTTCAGAAACCCGTATTCCGCAACTGGTGCCGCCCGGCACCAGCGAATTCGGCGCGGGCATTACCGAAGGGCTTGTTGAAGATCTGCCCAGCGGGGACTACTTCCTGTCAACCCTCTACCGCCAGCATTATGAGAATGAGGACGAGAATGGCACGCCGCCCTGGCTGATCGAGCGCGCGCGTTCCGAAGGCGGAACCAGCCGGAAAAGAATGAAGCAACAGCAGCAGCAAGCGCCCGCCAAGCCCCAGCAACAGGTTCGCAACGAAGAGCCGGCGCCGCTGCTGAAGTAACCGGCGGATTGCCAGAAGGCGTTGCTTTAGCCGCGCCCGGCTATCGAGTTCGCTACTTTATGCGGGATGGGCCAGAGGCGGTCGTTCAACCCGATCAGTCCGATGTCCGCTTTGCGCCAATGCCGGCTTTACGCCAGAAACGGTCATGCCTGCCTTGCGCTAAAGGGAACTAAGCAAGGCGCCGACGGCCCTCTATTGTTGATTGTCGCCCAATGAATATAATGCGGCTTCGCGGAAAACCAATCTTCGCCGTGGGCCATGCTCTTTTGACGACGCACTTATGCAGGGTGCTTTAAAACCGTGGCAGACAAAATCTTTGAAACGTCCCTTGAACGGTTGGTTTGCCTTGCGTGCGAGATCGCAGACGCGCATGGGGCTTCGTTGTACTTGGTGGACGGCGCCGTGTTGCAACCCTATGTCATTTATAACTCCCTGAGGAATATATTGCCGGCATCGGTGAGGTCCGCGTAGGAAGCCAATGTTGTGGGCGCGCTGTTGAATCAAAAAAACCTTGGATAGTCACCGATATGCTTCAAGACCCGTTATTCGCGGAGGGTCGTGATGGAGCTGCCAATTCACTCATCCGCGCAGCGTTCTCGGTGCCGGTGCTGGACGGTGACAACGCGATAGGGTCCCTCGCTTGTCATTACGCCAGCCCCTATTTTCCTTCCGCGGTCGACATAGACCGCAATCAGCATTTCGCACGTCTGATCGCAATCATCCTTAACGGGAAGTCGTTTATACCCTCCAAGCGGCCATCTTTCTTATGGCCGTCGGACAGCGCGGTTCCATAGCGGGCGCCGCCGGATAGCTTCGATCCCCTATATGTGACCTCACAACGGACGTGAGTGGATCGACCCGGTCAAACCTATTCCGCCTAACCCTTTTTTGTTTCCATCGCCTATTTCGGCATCAGGAAAATATCTTCTTGGGATTGGCGTGGGCCCAGCTTTTAGCGGCGGGCGACGCCGCCCATTTGATGGCGTTCAGCATCAGTTGCTGGAAGTAAGGATTGGTCCATGCGAGATTGTCATGGCCATGCTGGATATAGGCGAGGGGAGAACGCTCCGCCGTCTTGACCCAAGCGGTCAAATTGCTGCCGCGCGGGTGGCCCGCCTGCTCAGGGCGGAAGGATTCCGCTACCGGTTCAAAATTGGTCCGCAGCAGCGGATGCACGCTGTCCTCGAATATCGGGCAGAGATAGGTCTCGTCCACGATCTCGAAGGTCGGCGGCAAACCAGCGGTGATGGGATGGTTCTTGTCCACGACAGTGATGGTCTGTGGCGTGCTGCCGCGATAGCCGGAGCGCGGATAGGTCTTGCCGCGGATATTGGTTAGCGGCACGTCCCACTCGGCAGCGGCGCCGGTCATTTCGACATACTCCGGCCAGCGCACCCAGGAGGAGATCGAATGGTGGAAGAACACGAACCCCTTGTCGCCATTCTGCAGTAGCTTCTTCAGGTTGGCGCGGTATTCGGCCGGCGGATCAGAGAATTCGAACCTGCGCTGGCCGTCGGCGCCACGCGGCAGTTCCTTGCGGCCATTGAAGGCGTCGTAATAAAGAAAGACGTCGTAGTCCTTGGCAAGCTTGGGATCCATGAAAGCCATGGCCGCGGGATTCTCGACATGAGTCCATGTGATCTCTCTTCCGAACCCATCCAGCAACGCGAACAGATTCTCGCGATCAAAGGAATGATATTGCGAAACGAACATCACCCGAATCGGTCCGTTGCCGCCTTGCGGACCGCGCG
Organism: Hyphomicrobiales bacterium; assembly: GCA_014380505.1. Next base: position 2,479 of record JACMJT010000585.1, read on the forward strand.
GTGCGGACGGAGCTGGTGGCGGCAGCACAACTGCTTGGGCCGGCAGCGTGCTGGCGACGGCCGCTGCGGCGCCGGCGCCGATCAAGTGGCGGCGTGAAAGGGATATGTTATTATTACGCATGGTTTCCCCAGTGGTATATTCCCGGCGGATGCCGGGTTGGTTGTAAATTGAGGCGCTTTATTGCGCCGCTTCGTAGCCGCGGGTCTTGTCGCTGGCCTTCTGTGATCCCGACAGTTCGTTTAGCCATTCCGTGTGGGCGAGCGGTCGCGAAAACATCGGGAAATTCTTGGCGCAGGCGTGATCCTGCTCCTCTTGGCTAATCGCCGCGGTGCAATCGGTGAGGGTGACGACATTGTAGCCCTTCTCGTAGCCGACGCGCATGGTGGACTCGACGCAGCAATTGGTCAGGAAACCGCCCAGCGCGATGTCGGTGATGCCGCGCGAACGCAGAACCCAGTCCAAGTTGGTGCTTTCGAAGCCGCACAGGCCGCGCTTGCCTTCAATCACGATATCGCCGTCCTGCGGCTTGAGGGACTCCACGATCGCAGCGCCCCAGCTGCCCTTGACGAAGGACTTGGAGTCCTTGACGCCCTTGAGAATGCCGTAGGGCTCCTGGCGCATCTCGCCATAGCCTTCCGCGAAGGTGATGGGCACGAAGACGATGGTTGCGCCCAGGGCGCGAGCCTTCTTCACCGTCTCGATGGTGTTGGCCAGCATGTTGGTCTTTTCCATCACGCCTTTGACCGCATCGTGCAGCGTGCCCCCCGGCGTGGTAAAGTCGTGTTGGTATTCGATCAGAACAAGGGCTACTTTTTTGGGGTCCATAAGCTTTTCTCCTGAAGATGTGCGTGGGCGCCGAGTTTTTTTTGTCAGGCGCTCTTTTCCCGGTTCGTATTGCGCCAGATATCCGCACGGCTTGCAATGCTTGCTTGTTTAGGCCCAAGGGAGGTTTGTACGCGCTTTGTTCTACACGGGGCTTTGTTGTCACGACCGCCACATTGCCCCGGTACATGCCGAATTGGGGATGGATCGGCAATCTCCTGAAAGATGGCCGGAACCTCCTTCCACTATTCGGCGGTGCAAATTGAGCGCGTGTGCATGTCGAAGTCCGGAACAGCTTTGCCACCTGCCGCGCAACAAATGCCGGCGGGGTCCATCCGCCTGCTCTCAACGCGCCAAGAGCTTTTGTTTCAAGCTCGAAAGCATGGCCAGGCTCTGCTGCGCTTCGGCCTTGGCTGCCGGAACCGGCTCAACCTCCAGCGCCTTTTCATACCAGCCTATCGCCGTATCCAGGACGGCGCGGTCGGGATTGGCGGTCTTGACCAGACGGCCGAAGGCTTCATCGCCCAGCATCTTGGCGGCGCGAGTCTCGCCCGCCAGATCGGCCAACTCAAACCAGCGCGCCGCTGCCGCATGATCCTTGGCGACGCCATCGCCGTTCCAGTAGATCGCGCCAACCATCAACGCGGCATGGCCGTTGCCCCGGAGGGCGGCTCGTTCGCAGGGCGCGAGCCATTGGGCGCCTTCGCCTTCTTCCTGGAGATCGCAGACCTGGAGCGGCTGCGCCTGCGCGTGCGCGGTGGCGAGAAGAAAGAACAGACCGATGGATCCGACGATCGCGCTGGATTTCATGAGTGCCCGCCCCGTGGTTTGCCTTGTGGACGGTAGCCCCGGCTGGTTAACGATTCGAGAATCCCCGCGTGGAACTTGTCGCGATTGGGACTACCGCTGGTTGTCGGGGGGCGGTGCAAAGTTCCCGATCAAATCGTCGGAATGCCGCGTGCTGCCGTAATGGTTGGCCCAGACTTTTGTGAACTCCGCCCCCAACAGGAATATCTGGGCCGAGTAATAGACCCACAGCAGCAACACGATAATGCCGCCGGCCGCGCCATAGATGCTGGCGGTGATGAAGTTGGCGAGGTAATAGCCGATCAGGCTCTGGCCGAATTCGAACAGCAAGGCGGTGCCGAAGCTCGCCACCAGCACGTCGCGCCACAACAATTTTCGGTTGGGCAGAACTTTATAAATGGCGGCGAACAGAAGCGCGACAATCACATAGCTGAAGCCCAGATTGACCAGCGCGACCACCGGCTCGGACACGCCGGCAAACTGGTCCAGGAAGCGGCCTAAAATCCGCACCCCCGTGGCCATGATCATCGAGGCCAGCAGCAGCACGCCCAACCCGATCACCAGCAGCATCGAGAGCACCCGGCCGCGCAGAAGTTGGGTGAAAAAGGATTCATGCCGCGGCGCCTTCCAGATCACATTCAGCGCATCCTCGACCTCGGTGAAAAAACCGCTGGAGGTGATGATCAGGGTGGCGATGCCGATCAAGGCGCCCTCGAAACTGTGGCTGCTGCGGCGCATGTGCAGGATGGCGAGCTGCACCAGGTCGGCGCTTTCAGAACTCATGATGCGGGTGAGCTGGTCATGCACCGCCCCGCTGGCCGCCGTTTGGCCCAAAAACAAGGCTGCGATGGCGGTGGCGATGAACAGGACCGGCGCGATGGCGGTGACGGCGTAAAAGGCGATGGCCGCGCCCCGCGTCAGGGCGTTGTCGTCAATGAAGGCCTGCAAGCCCTCCGTCAGCAATTTCCAGGCAATGGACGGACGGCGGCTCACTGATTCCCCCACCTTGCGGCTGGTGTCCCGATTTCGAAATTCCCGTATCTCTATATCGGGCTTAGGGGGAATTTCGAAATCGAAAGGACACCAGCAAC
>JACMJT010000586.1 GCA_014380505.1 Hyphomicrobiales bacterium
CAGCGTCAGCACCGCCGTGTCGCGGGCGACAATCCATTTCGGTGTCTCGCCGGAGACAAGACCATCGGCCCGGGCGAGGCGGCCCGCCTGTTCGATGCTCAGTGGCTTTGGCACCGAATGGGGGAGCTTGGGTGATTGCAGGGCGGAAAGGGCGGAATTATGAAACAGCCCGTTGCGTTCCGCATAGCGGAAAAAAGATCGGATAGCGGAGAGCTGGCGCGCCAGAGTTCGGCTTTCAACGCCGCCCGAGCGGCGCTTTGCCAGGAACGCGCGGAAATCGGCGGTGCGGAGACTCTCGAGATCGGATATGGCGGCTGCGCCGCCCAGATGATCCATCAGGAAGGCGGCAAACTGGCCCATGTCGCGGGCATAGGCTTCAAGCGTCTTGGGCGCGGCGCGGCGCTCCGACTTCAGGAAGGCCAGCCACTGGGCCGCCGCCGCGGCGGCATCGGGGGCAAAGGTCGAGGCGTAGCCGGACATGCTGGCGACCCTACGCCCCAATGGTTGACGGTTTCTGATCAGGCGCCGGCGATGGGCTCGCCGTAGTGCTCGACCAGCGGAAAAGGGTCGTAGAAACCATGCAGCAGTGCCCGCCATTTTTCGTAACGGTTCGACCCGCGGAAACCTTCGGTGTGGGCCTCCAAAGTTTCCCAGCGAACCAGCAGGAGATAGCGACCGGTTGTTTCGAGGCAGGGCCTGACTTCGAGGCCGAGAAAGCCCGGTGTCGCCGAAATCAGGGGCAGGGCTGTTTGCATAGCCTGTTCGAAGGCGGCGGCCTGCCCCGGCTTCACATTCAGGATGGCGTGCTCAACGATCAAAGGATGGTCTGCCGGCTTTGCATGGGCAATTCAAGTGCCCGCTCAAGGGTGGTCTACTTTGCGCGGATCGGCGCCGGTGTCGCGTTCGATATCCCTGCATATCCGGTCAAAAATCTTTTTCACGATCTCTCCGCCGGCTTTCGGAAGGGCGCGGCCATCGATTTCCGTAACTGGCCGAACCAGGCGCAAGCTATTGGTCATGAAAACAGCATCCGCTCCAAACAATCTGGCAGGTTCGATTCCCGTGCAGGCGGAAACCAGCCCGAGACCATCTGCAAGCGAGCCGAGGATATGGCGGCTGGTAATGCCATTCAACACCCCTTCGGTTGAATCAAGCGGCGTCGAAAGCGTATCTCCTTCCAGGACGAATATATTGGCGACGGTGGCGCAGGCGACGCGCCCATGTGTATTGAGCATCAGCGCGTCATCCGCACTGCGCAGGGAGGCTTCCCGCGCGGCGGCGATGTTGTCGGCGTAAGACAAAGTCTTGTGGCGCGATGTAACCGAATCCGGGCTTCTTCTAATACTCGAGGTGATCAGCCGGGCTGGCTGGAACAGCATTCCCTTGATCCATGGCGAAAAGGTCACCATGAGATTGCCGTGGCCGGGTTCAATCGCGCCCAGTCCGCGCGATGTGGAGCCACGGGTGACGGTGATCCGCAAGATGCCGTGCCGGCCGCGAAGCGTTTGCTTCACTCCTTCGGCGACCGTCTCACGCTTTATGTTGAGGCCCAATACGGATGCGGCAATCATCAGACGGTCGAGATGATCATCCAGCCAAACCGCATGGCCGTTAAACGCCGCAATGGTTTCAAATGCCCCATCACCCAATAGCAGGCCGCGATCGCGCGGGTCGAGCGGCAGCGGGCCTTCAACGATCTCGCCGTTAAACCATACGGTGCTCATGCCACCACTTTCAAAAAATTGCGCAGCATGTCGTAGCCATGTTCCGTGAGGATCGACTCCGGGTGGAACTGCACGCCGAAGGTGGGATGATCGCGGTGTTTCAGACCCATGATCTCGCCCTCGCCGCTGCGCGCGGTCACGTCGAGCGGCGTTTCGTGGCCTTCGAGATCGACGATCAGGGAATGATAACGGCCCGTGTTGAAGCGATCCGGCAGCCCGGCGAAAATGCCGGTGCCGTCGTGAATGATTTCCGAGGACTCGCCATGCATGGGCTGGCGCCCGCGATGGACGCTCCCACCAAAAGCCTCGCCCACCACCTGATGACCCAGGCATATGCCGAGGATCGGCAGCTTGCCGGAATAGTCGCGCACAATAGCCATGGACTGACCAGCCTCCCGGGGCGTGCAGGGGCCCGGTGAAATGACGATGGCCTTGGCGTCGAGGTGGGATGCCACAACCTCGTCGTTCCGCACCACGCGGGTGGTCTCGCCCAATTCCTCGAAGTACCGCGCGATATTGTAGACGAAGCTGTCATAGTTATCGACAATGAGGATCATGGCTGAAACGCCTCCATGATGCGCTTCACCTTGGTCAGGCTTTCCTCATATTCGGCGGCGGGGTTTGAACGCGCCGTAATGCCGCCGCCGCCTTGCACGCGGGCGATGCCCTTGGTGAACATGGCGGTGCGAATGGCGATGTTGAAATCGGCATGGCCGCTCAATCCGATATAACCGATCGACCCGCAATAAACTCCGCGCGGAGCCTTTTCAATTTCGGCGATCACTTCCATGGCCCGGATTTTCGGAGCACCCGTGACGGAGCCTCCGGGAAAGGCCGCGGCGATGAGATCGCCCACGGTTTTGCCGGCGCGCAATTCGCCGGTGATGACGGAGGTCAGATGATGCACCGAGGCATAGGATTCGAGGCCGCAGAGCACGGGCACCCGCACGCTTCCCGGCGCGCAGTCGCGGGAAAGATCGTTACGCAACAGATCAACGATCATGACGTTCTCGGCGCGGTCCTTCCGGCTCGATGCGAGTTCGGCCACGAGCGCCGCATCGCGGGCCGGGTCGGGATCGCGGCGCCTTGTTCCCTTGATGGGGCGGGCCTCGACGGTTTTGCCATCGAAGTTCAACAGGCGTTCGGGGGAACTGGACGCGATCTGGATATCGCCATAGTCGAGAAAAGCGGCGAAGGTGGCGGGGTTCAATTCACGAAGCCGCAGATAGAACGCCATCGCGTCGAAATTTTCCGGGATGGCGGCCTTGAAGCACTGGGTGATGTTGGCCTGGAAGATATCGCCCGCGAGAATATATTCGATGGTGCGGGTGATGGCTGCCTCGTAATCGGCGCGGGTAAAATTCGAGGCCCATTTATCAATAGCATGGGAGCCTTTGGCCGCAGGTTTGCGCTTCAGCAGGGTTTCGAGACGGTCAGCCATGTCCGCGTCTTGAGCGATTATCCAAGCGCGCTCCTGCATGTGGTCGAAAGCGATGACCGTATCGTAGAGATGCAGCATCATATCCGGGCAAAGGTTGGCAAAATCCGGAATGCGGGCGTTGGGCTCAAGACTCTTGCCGAACTCATAGGCGATGAAACCGGCAAAACCGCCCTGGAACGGTGGCAGGCCGGTAACATGAGACCGCCGGTGTTGTTCCAGCAAACGGTCAAGCAGTTTCAGCGGCGCTTCGTCTTGCGCCACGCCGTCGATGAAAGAACGGCCTCCCTGCGCCGTGAGCGTCAGAGCGGGATTGCAGGCGAGGAAGGAATAGCGGCCGAGATGCTCCTGGCGCAAAACGCTTTCGAGAAGCGTCAGATGCGTCTGCCCGCGCAAACGCTCGGCCAGCCGCGAGGGCTCCCAATAGACGATTTCGCGCACATGGGGTGCTGTGTCGGCGATGACGGCATGCTTCATGGCGGGTGCCGATATAGGACTGGAAGGCGGCAAGGTCCAAGACTATTGCAGACGCCATGAACGACGATTCTCCACGCATCGCCGACGTGTTGCTCCCCCTCAAACTTGAAGGCCCGTACTCCTATCGCATCCCCTTGGGAATGATCCTTGCGCCGGGCGACTACGTGGTGGCGCCCTTGGGTCCGCGCTCCATGATCGGGGTGGTCTGGAGCTTGCGGCGCGATGCGCCCGAAGGCACCAAGCTTCGCGATGTGATGGAACGTTTCGACATGGCGCCCATGACGGAGGCGCACCGGAAGTTCGTCGATTGGTGTGCTGCCTATTATCTCGAAGCGCCGGGCAATGTCTTGCGCATGGTTCTGCGCTCTCCCGAAGCGTTCGGTTCACCCCGCGAACAGATTGCCTACCGTATCAGCGGTTCTCCACCCAAGCGCATGACGCCGCAACGGGCCCGCGTGCTCGAGGCGGCGCGCGAAGGCTTCGCCATGCGGGCGGCGGAATTGGCGGCGGCGGCGGGTGTGGGCGCATCGGTAGTGAAAGCCATGGCGAAGGAGGGAGTCCTTGAAGAGGTGGCATTGCCCGCGCTCAAAGCCTTCGCTCCGCCCGATCTCAACGGGGGC
>JACMJT010000587.1 GCA_014380505.1 Hyphomicrobiales bacterium
GGCCGGCCGCATCTTCCGCCCGAAAGCCCCGCCCGCCGCCATGCGCCGCCTGCAGGCCGGGTGGCACACCGCGGTCGCGCGGGCGAAGTCTCTGTCTTGACTACTGTGGCGATAAAATGTCACCGACTCGAAGCTTGAGGGGCGGTCGGTCATGGTCTCTCATTCACCAACAGGCCAACACTGCGGTTACGGGTTATAATCACGGCAAGACTTCTGGGCAAAAATGAATCCTGCGTTCAAGAATCTCGTTTGGGATGTCACTGTCCGTCCTCCATGGCGCGCCACTGATTGCGAAAATTGTATTGAGTTTACCCAACCGGAAGGGACGGGTGCGCTACATGTAAGCAACGCTCGAAAGAAAGCCGGCACCGTCGATGACGGTGAACTAGTCGCGAAGATCAAGAACGAGTGTCCCGAGGGAACCGACATCGAACAGGTACGCTGCGGTGACTTCGCCGGTTACGTGGCCGAATACACCGACTGGCACGCAGATGCATTTTGGAAAACGTGGTTTGTGGCATGTCGACAGGATCTCCTTTTCATCACTTATACCTGTAAACGAGGCGAAGAAGCATTGGAGATGGAAGATGTCTCGATTTTGCTTCGCTCACTTCGCTGGAAAGGATGAAGTGGCAGTCCAAAAGGTTCGGCAGCGACGATTGATCTCCATTTCATTCCAATCGGTTGTCCGCCGAAACCGCACTTGCACGACCCAACCGCCCCGTTAGTTTGACCCCGTGAGCACCGTCGAGGAAATCAAGCAAGCCATCGGGCAGTTGTCGGCGCAGGAGCAGGAGCGTCTGATCGAGTGGCTCTATTCACTGGAATTGAAACCGGTGAATGCGGTCATGGAGAGTATCGCCGCGAGTGAAATCGATGTGGCGGCCGGACGGGTATTAACTCAAGACGAGGCCAAATTGCGCCTGGCCTTCTCGAACTATCGCGAGGGCCGCCTCTCCACCCGACAGTGCGCCGAGCTCGCGGGCCTTTCCCGCGACCGTTTCATGGACGAACTGGCCCGGCATCGGATCGAAGCGCCCTACACGGTCGCGGACCTGGATGCCGACGTGGCAAGCTTGGACCGGCTTGAGCGCCCGTGATCGTCGTCGGCGACGCCTCGGTTTTCATCGCGCTGGAACGCATCGGCGAGCTGACCCTGCTGGCCGCCCTGTTCGGTGAGGTGCATGTGCCCGATGCTGTCTGGCAGGAATTGAGCGCCCGCCCCGGCCCGACCTCCTCCCCTCCGGCCTGGATCATCCGTCACACCCTGCCCAAGCCGCACCCGGTGGCGGATTGGCCGGAACCGCTGGACGCCGGGGAGAGCGAGGCAATCCATCTGACCCGGCTGCTCGCAGCCGAGTTGCTGCTCATCGATGAAACAGCCGGACGAATCGTTGCGCGCCGCCTCGGTTTGACCGTGACCGGCGTGGTCGGAGTGTTACTGGAAGCCCGGCGGCGCGGCAAGGTAACGGAAATCCGCAAGCTGCTGGATCGGTTGCGCCAGTCTGGCTTCTGGTTGTCGGACTTGGTTTATCAAGAGGCGTTGAAGCGCGCTGGCGAGTAACCGGGCTAGCGGTATTTCGTCTCCATCCTCATGGACCCGCTCTTCAATCCCGCCCGGCTGGCGATCGCCTTCGTGGTCCTGTGCGCGATCTTCGTGCCGTTGGAGCGTTTCTTTCCGCTCGTGCGGCGGCAGTTTTGGCAGCGACCGGGCGTGTGGGCCGATGTCGCGCACTTCTTCATCAGCGGCGCGATCCGGAAGCTGCTCGTGGTGTTCGTCCTCGTGGTGCTCATCTACTGGCTCGGCTTCCTCGTCTACCCGCCGCTGCAGAAGGCCATGACGTCCCTGCCGTGGTGGCTGCAGTTCGTGATCGCCAACATCGTGTTCGATGTCGGCGCCTATTGGGGCCACCGCTGGTCCCACAGCGTGCCCTTCCTCTGGCGGTTCCATGCGGTGCACCACTCCAGCGAACACATGGATTGGATGGCGGCGAGCCGAGTGCACCCGGTGGACCAGACCTTTATCCGCGTGTGCGGCATCCTTCCCGTCTACCTGCTCGGTTTCACCAAGGAAACTTTCGGCGCGCTGATCGCGTTTGAAGGGCTGCTGGCGATCTTCATCCACGCGAACGTGCGCTGGCGCTTCGGCTGGCTTGAGTGGCTCGTGGCCACGCCCGCCTTCCACCACTGGCATCACGCCAACGAAAGCCCCGCGACCTCGAACAAGAATTTCTCCGGCCTGTTGCCGTGGGTGGACTGGGTCTTCGGCACCATGCACCTGCCGAAACGCTTCCCGGCCAAGTACGGCATCGATGAGCCGATGCCGAAGAGCTACCCGGGCCAGCTGGCGCAGCCGTTCCGCCGGCGGAAATAAGCGCAGCCGCAAATACCCTGCGCCTGCAGGGGCCCAACGATCGGCCGCCATGCCGTTCACTTGGGCAAAATCGCGTATAAGTATCTGAGTGCCACAAGCCGGGCTTGCAGCGCGGCTCTGACCTAGCAATCCTCCCGGCCCACACACGCCCGCCCCGATGAAAACTTTCCGTCTGTTCGCCGCCTTGCTGGTTGTTGCTCTCCTCCCCGCGCCGGTTTTCGCCCAGGACAGCGGCGAAATCGCCTCCCTCCTCGCCAAGGCGCGGCGCGGCAATGGCATCGCCCAATACAACCTCGGCCTCGCTTACTCCGAGGGCAAGGGCGTCACCGCCGACCCCATCGAGGCCTTTGTGTGGCTCTCCCTTGCCCGCGAAAATGGCGCCCGCGGCCGCGCTCTCGACAATCTTTCGGGCACCTTGGACAAGGCCGCCCTCGAGGTGGCCCAGCGCCTTCTCACCGCGCGCAAGGCCGAACTCGCCAGCCTCCGCCCTGCACCGATCCCGGCCCAGCCCCGACCCGTGACCCCGGCCGCGAAAGCACCGACTCCCGCGCCCAAGCCCGCTGTCGTCGCCGAGGCGCCGGCACCACCGTCCGCCGACACACCCATCGACCCGGCCGAGGTCGTAGCTCTCCGCGCCGATCGTGA
>JACMJT010000588.1 GCA_014380505.1 Hyphomicrobiales bacterium
ATGGCCGTCATGACGATCAGGGCCTCCGACATGGGCAGGCTCTCACGCACGAGCGGAAGTTCCGATTGTTTGTGCATGACATCGCGCACATGGGTGAGTTGGGCACCCAGTTTGCCGCCGGGATGAAAGTTCTTGAAGTCTCTTGCGGTGAAACCCTTGTCCTCCAGAAGTGCAATGGCAATGGCATCGCCAAGGGCTAGCTGCAGCAGGGTCGACGTGGTGGGCGCCAGCCCGTTGGGGCAGGCTTCCTTGGCGTTGGGCAAGGGAAGGACAATATCGGCTTCCTGGGCCAGGGTGCTCGCGGCCTGGGTGGTGATGGCGATGAGCGGCACGGCAAAGCGCCGCGAATAGCGCAGAATGCCGAGCAGTTCCGGTGATTCACCGGAATTGGAAATCATTATGATGACATCGTCGGGCGTGATCATGCCGAGATCGCCGTGGCTGGCATCGGCGGGATGCACGAACATCGCCGGAGTGCCGGTCGAGGCCAGGGTGGCAGCGATCTTGCGGCAGATGTGGCCGCTCTTTCCCATTCCCGTCAAAATGACGCGGCCGCGCGCCTTGCGCATCGTATCGATGGCAAGCGACAGGGCATCGCCCAGCGGACCATCGAGAGCCTTCACCAACTGCTCCATGCCCTGGGCTTCGATGACCAAGGCCTGACGGGCGGAGGCGCGCCACTGGGCGCCCAGCGGAACCGGATTGTGCAATATTTTCGTTGGCATGGCGGCAATCTAGGAGATTTCCTGGGGAATTGAAAGCTTGGGGACCGGCACAAGCCGTCAACCGCCCATTAACCATGTTTTCGTTAGGGTCTGCGACTCAGGAGTTTTTTTGCCATGCGTCGGCGGCGGCCCGTAGCAGTCTCATTCGCGGCCATCCTATGGCTGGCCGCCGGAGGAGCCTATGGCCAGGAGGTGCCGGACCTTCGGCCCAGCGTCGGGGAGATGGAGCAGGTTGCGGCAGCGCCGTTAAAACGCAAGCCCACGGTTGATCCCCATGCACCGGTGGGAGTTCGCACGGGCGGCATCATCGCCTATCCGTCGATTACCGTTGGAAGCGTTGTCACGTCGAATGTGCGCGAAGCGTCCTCGGGCGCTGAGGCGGCCATCGGTTCGAGGCTCCAGCCGGCACTGCGTTTCGAGAGCGACTGGGCGCGCCATTCATTTACCGGCCAAGCGCTTTACGATCGAATAGACTATTTCGATCACAGCGATCTTACAGAGCAGCGGGCCGATATCTTCAGCAAGTTCCGCCTGGATATCAGGGCTCTCACCCGCGCCGAGTTCGAAGCGGCTTACAATCTCGATCAGTCAGGGCTCGCGGACAGCGACGTTCCGGCAAGTGCCGTGGGCTTTCGCACCGAACACAGGATCAACACGGCGGCCGCCCTCATTCACGACTTTGGGCCGCTGGAAACCCGCCTCAAAGCGGGAGCTGGCCTGCAAATCTATGACGATGTGAAACTGTCGGGCGGTGGACGTGAAGACAACGCCGACCGCGACTATGCGACACCGTCACTGTCGCTGCGTGCCACCTACACGGATCCGCCAATGTTGCAGCCCTATGTTCAGGCAGCCTATGACCCCCGCTATTATCTGCGCAAGCGGGATCGCGACGGCTTCAAGCGCTCATCGCAGGGTTTGGGAGTGAGTGCGGGCGTGGTGATCGACCGGGGTCCCTTCTGGAGCGGCGATCTTGCCGCCATATATCTCTGGCGCGACTATGACGATCAGGCGCTTGACAGCAACACAGCCCTTGGCCTGGACGGCAGCCTGATGTGGAGGCCCAACGAGCTTACCAGAATTGTGCTGGCGTTTGGAACATCTCTGGAAGATTCGGTTTCGACCACATCCTCGAGCAACAGGAACTGGACGGGCCGGATCGATCTCACTCACGGACTGCGCG
>JACMJT010000589.1 GCA_014380505.1 Hyphomicrobiales bacterium
CCAATCTCGCCCGCTATGACGGGGTGCGCTATGGCCTTCGCGTGCCGGGCGACGATATCGTATCCATGTATGAGAACTCGCGCGCCGCTGGCTTCGGCCGCGAAGTTCAGCGCCGCATCATGATCGGCACCTATGTGCTGTCGGCGGGTTACTACGACGCCTACTACGTCCGCGCCCAGAAAGTCCGCACACTGATCAAACGCGACTTCGACGACGCCTGGAGCAAAGTCGATGTCGTGCTGACGCCGGCAACGCCCAGCCCTGCCTTTGCGCCCGGCGAAATCACCGACCCCATCCAGATGTACCTGAACGACATCTTCACCGTCACCGTGAACATGGCCGGCCTCCCCGGAATTGCGGTGCCCGCCGGTATGTCATCCGATGGCCTGCCGCTTGCCCTTCAGATCATCGGCAAACCTTTCGATGAGGAAACCCTGTTCCAGACCGCCGCCGCCATCGAACAGGCCGCCGGCAAGTTCGAAGCCCCTAAGTGGTGGTGAATCCTGAAACTTCTCTCCATGGCAGTGCTTGACCCTGCCATCCAGCCTGGATCACCCGCTCAAGGCCGTTAATGAAGAGAAGGGGAACTACTTCGCGCCCGGTTGCGGCACCAGGCGGAGGTAAGGCTTCAGCGTTTTCCAGCCGCCGGGGAATTTCTCCTTCGCGGCTTCGTCCGAAACCGACGCCAGAATGATCACATCCTCCCCCTGTTTCCAGTTGGCGGGAGTGGCCACCGATTTTGTGGCGGTGAGCTGGAGTGAATCGATCACCCGCAGGATTTCATCGAAGTTCCGCCCCGTGCTCATGGGATAGGTCATGATCATCTTGATCTTCTTGTCGGGGCCGATCACCAGCACATTGCGCACCGTGGCATTGTCGGCGGCGGTGCGGTTCGCGGCGTTCCCCGAAACATTCGGATGGATCATGCCGTAGAGCTTGGCCACATGCAGGTCCTGGTCGCCGATCATCGGATAGTTCACCGATGCGCCGGTCACATCCTTGATGTCCTGCTTCCAGCGCTGGTGATCGGCCACCGTATCGATGGAAATGCCGATGAGCTTGACGCCGCGCTTGTCGAATTCGTGTTTCATTTTGGCCATGGAGCCAAGCTCCGTGGTGCACACGGGCGTGAAATCCTTGGGGTGGGAGAAGAAGACGGCCCACGAGCCCTCGATATACTCGTGGAACTTGATCTTGCCCTCGGTGGTGTCGGCTTCGAAATCGGGGGCGATGTCGCCGAGTTGCAGAGTCATTGTGGCCTCCTTGTTTGAGCCCTCCAATATAGCGCGCACATCGTTCGGAATAAAGAACAAACGGCGCAAGGGAGCTTTGCGGGAATCGAATGATTTGGGCATGGTGGTCAAAATCCCGGAGCTCCCATGCGCCTGATCTCGAGCATTCCTGTTCTGGCCGTCGTCATCGCCGCCTACAATCTTTTTGTTTTCGGCGGAGGCGGGCTGGATGCGCAATCGGATCTTTTCAGTTGGGTCTTGCCGTCCGGGACCGAAGTATATTTCAAATCGGGCGACGTCTTCGCTTTGGCGGGGCTGGTGGCGCTGTTCTTCGAAATTCTCAAGGCCGCGCGCGCCGGTGCTGGCACCATTGCCGATCACATGCTGTCCACGGCCGCGTTCATCGTGGCGCTGATTGAATTCATCCTCTTGCCGGCCTGCGGAACGGTGGCTTTCTTCCTGCTTACGGTAATGGCGCTGATCGACGTGGTGGCCGGCTATACAATTTCAATTCTGGGCGCGCGGCGGGACTATTCCATAAACCGCGACGTTGGCTTTTGAGTCATGGCGTTCAAAGGCAATCTGGCTCGCACGATTGGGTTAGCGGCACCTGAAACGGCAGTATTCCGCCATCTCGCAACGCCCGAAAAGATACAACAGTTTCTCACGGATATGCCCAGCAACGCCGAGGCATCCGGCGATACCTGCTATTCGGCGCGCCTCGCGCTTCGGGAAAACTGCTGCCACTGCATCGAAGCCGCCTTCATCGCAGCCGCAGCACTTCTGCTCCATGGCCGTCCCGCATTGCTCATGGATTTCCAGGCCACCGGAGACGACGATCACGTGCTGGCGCTGTTCCGCCATGGCCGCCACTGGGGTGCCATCTCAAAAAGCAATTCCATCTGGCTCAGGTGGCGTGATCCCATTTACGCGAGCCCCCGCGAACTCGCCATGAGCTACTTCCATGAATATGTGAACGGCGAACGCAAAACCTTGCGCCGTGTTTCAAAACCTTTCGATATCGGCGCCTACGATCCCGCCTGCTGGCTGACGGCGGAGGAGGATTGCTGGGACATGGCGGCCGAGATCAACGCGGCCCCCCATGTGCCGCTCACCACGCCCGCTCAGGCGCGCCGCCTCAGGCCACGCGAGCTCTTCGAAATTGAAACAGGCCAATTGCGCGAATTCCGCGACGATGGCCGGCGTCACACCATCAAGCAGCAAGCGTTGCGCCGATCCGTCCCAGCGCGCGCTTGAGGGCTTCGAAGCAGGAAGCATCGATGGCCGTTCCAACTTCCCCCGCCATGATCGAAAGTGCCTTCGAAATCGGCATGGCCGCGCGGTAGGGCCGGTCAGCGGTCAGCGCATCGAAGATGTCAGCGACGGTCAGAATGCGCGATTCCAGCACAATCTCAGACCCGCGAAGGCCCTTGGGATAACCGGTTCCGTCAAGGCGTTCGTGATGGGCGGCGGCAACAGGGGCGAGTTCGCGAAAGGCGGAGATGCGGGACAGGATCGTCTCGGTGTGCGCCGCATGCTGTTTCATCGCGACCCATTCGGCCGCGTCAAGCTTGCCCGGCTTGTCGAGGATCATATTGCTGACGCCGAGCTTGCCGATATCGTGGAGCAAGGCGGCACGTTTCAACCAGCGGCGGCGTTCGGCAGCCAAGCCAAGCTCCTCCGCGATCATGTCCGTGTAAAGGGTAACCCGCTCGCTGTGCCCGCTGGTGTAGGGGCTTTTGGAGTCGACCACCTGAGCAAAGGCCGATGCGATGTCGTCGAGATAATCATCGTCGACCAGAGCGGTGTGCCGGGCCGGCTCGAGCGCGTAAATGACATCTTGCAGATCGTCGCCGTTGAGGGCTTCCCAGAAGGATGGGCGCGCCGCGACACGGTCGAAGATCGCCGCAAGTGCGGGATCGAACCATGTGCCCGCGCGGTGCATCACCTCCAGCCGTGCTGCCTCCTCGCCGGCCGCCTTGTGGAAAACATCGGCAATCTGGGCGATGAGGGCAATGCGGGAGTAAAGCGGAATGTCGGAGCCGGTTAGTCCCTCGGGCATCCCGCTGCCGTCCCAATGCTCGTCGAGATTCTTGATGCCCTGTGCCACAGCTTCGCTGAAACGCATCTTGCGGGCAATTTCTGCCCCGCGCTGGCAGCGCGTCTCGATGAGTTCCGTGGCCAGCTTGCCGCCCTTCTGAACGATGTTGATGATGGCGCGGAAGCGCTCGGCAAGTCCGGATTTCAAGCCGGTATGAGTGAGCACGAAACGCAGCGCCTGCGGCAAGCTGCCGTCGATCCGCTTGAAATCATGCTTAAGGGTGAGATCGTCAGCCAGATAGAGCCGGCAGACGCGCGCCGCATTGCTGCTGCAACCGGCGTCCTTGAGGAGGATGGTGTAATAAAGTTCCCAGGCCTGCGTGTCATCGAGGCCGATCTCGCGGCCAATCTGCATGCCGATCCAGCAGCAGCGCACGCAATGACCCGCGGGCTGCCCTTCCGTCATGTCGAGCGCGTGGCTCAGCGCCCCCAGCAATTCCGCAAGCCGGACCTGGGTGATTGGTGATTGTCGGGTTTCCATCGGCATTTTCGGTCTTTTTTGGCGAAAGACGAAGCAAACCAGCGCCGCATTAACAAAGCATGAAATCGGCTTTTTTGGCGCCGCTACTTCCCTGAATCGTAAATCTTGCAGGTGTGGGCTTCGCCCGGCGCGTAGAGAGGCTTTCCCGTGATGCTCTCGCAAAGTTCCAGAGCATGCTGGATGGCGTCTGGCTCGTTATCCCAGTTGTCGGAGTAACCAAACGCTCCATCTTCAGCGACGGCAAAGGCGCGGTAACCCATACGCGTTCTGTATACATTGAAGGCGGCTTTCGTCGGGCCGCTGAGTTCCGCTGAGGTTTTTTCGTAGTCGAGTTTGAAAGTTTTTTCGCCGATGAACTTGCTCACGGCATCGATCACATTCTGGTGCCATATCGCGGTATCGTGACCAACGCCCTTGACGATAACCCAGCGCCTGTCGCCCTTGGATCGGCTACAGCGCTTCTTGGCAGACTTCGCCGTAACCGGTAATCCCAACGATGAAAGATAGGGATCGTTTTCACCAAAAACATAGAGGATGGGAACGGCCGGCGGAATTACCACTATAGCGGTGTGCCCAATTCCGCACTCGTCTCCTAGAGCGATCACTCCTTTAACGTCCGGAGCGAAGTACTGCACGGTGCGAGATCCCCCGGAGTGACCCCAAATATAAATGGGCTTATCGGGATATAGCCGCTTAAGCTCCCGCAACGTGCGTTTGGTTTGGGCGACCCTGAGCCGATTGACCTCCGTTGTAACTGCGTAATCTCGAAACCATCCCTCATCGCCACAAACTGCCGGGTGGGGATCGGCAAAACTATTGGGCATGACGACAAAAAAATCTCTCGCAAGAAAATAGTTGACCCAGCTCATAACCATATCCGGCGGTGGAGTGGATGGTCGGCCGCATCCATGTAACATAAGCAGAATGGCTTTCGCTGTCGTGCTGCGGCCGTATTGTTGGCCCGATGTTAACGGCAAATCCGGGCCCGGCAGTTCCTCGTCTCCCGAAATTCCAGGGGCCAAGCCTTTCCAGACGATTTTATCGTTGACGGCATAGGGCAGGCACCAGCCGTTTGGCTTTTTCTTGCGGCGGTGTTTCTCCACTGCTTTGTTGCAGCCTGTGAGTGCGGCATGTTTTGCATCCGCCGCGGAACGGTGATTATAGGTGTAAAAGAAATAGCCGTCGGGGCCGATGGCGAGAGCCTTTTGCCGCTTGAACTTGGGATAATCGGCCTTGAAGAATATTTCTTCGTCCACGCCGAATAAGACTTGATCGTTCGCGAACGTATAAGATGGCATCCAGAGTATGCCCGTTGCCGACAAGATCAGGATTAACAGAAAACGTAATCGGCTCGTCATCCCTTGATCCTTTCGCCCTTCGGATCGTAGAAGCTCCGTGGCTGTACCTTCGCCCGATAACGTTGCCAAGCCAGTTCCACTTCCCATTTCCCGCTCTCTATCCAGTCCTTTGTCACGCCCTCTTCATTCTTCACGTATCCCAATCCAAGCGACAGGTTGACCCGGTGCCCCCAGGCGCCGCTGGTCGTCGAACCCACAATCGCGCCGTTCCGGTAGATCGGCTCCTCGTGATAGATCATCGGCGCGCTGGCGGAGTTATCCTCAAGTGCCAGACAAACCATGCGCCTGGGTTCAACTTTCCGCCCGCGCTGCTTCGCCAGTGCCTCCTTGCCGATAAATTCCCCCGGCTTGTCCCAGGCGACAGCGAAGCCCAAGCCCGCCTCGATGGGTGTTTCCTCGTCGGAGATATCGTGGCCCCAGTGGCGATAGGCTTTCTCCATGCGGCAATTGTTCATGGTGTGCATGCCGGCAGGCGTCAGTCCAAACTCCTGTCCCGCCGCCCACATGCGCTCGAACACGTGGGCGGCAAACTCCGCTGGAATATAAAGTTCCCAGCCCAGTTCGCCCACATAGGTGATGCGGCTGGCCCGCACCCGTGCGTAACCGATTTCAATCTCCTGGGATGTGCCAAACGGAAACGCCGCATTGGAAAGATCGGCGCCCGAAAGTTTCTGCAACAGCGCGCGCGACTTTGGCCCCATCACCGCGATCATCGGCAGTCCTGACGTGATGTCGGTGGCCACGCAATGGGCATCTTCCGGCGTATGGCGCTTGAGCCAGGCCATATCGCGGGTCTGCGGCACGGCACCCGTCACCACCATAAATTTGTTTTCGGAGAGCCGCGTCACCGTCAAATCCGCTTCGATGCCACCGCGCTCGTTGAGCCATTGGGTGTAAACGATGCGCCCCGGCTCGACATCGATATTATTGGCGGAGATGCGGTTCAGAGTCTTACAGGCATCGCGGCCTTCGACCGAATATTTGGCGAAACTCGACTGATCGAAGAACGCGCAGTTGCTCATCAATTGCTTGGCTTCGTAATCGGCGCAGGGAAACCAGTTCTGGCGGCCATAGCTGTAGTCGTATTGGGGCGTAACACCGCCCCGCGTATACCAGTTCGGCCGCTCCCAGCCGTTTGCCTCGCCAAACACCGCGCCCAGATCCTTCGTATACTGATAAATAGGCGAACGCCTGACGCCCCGCGCCGTTTCCGCCTGGCGATAGGGCCAATGCATGGCATAGAGCAGCCCCAGCGTTTCCGTCACGCGGTCGTGGACATAGCCGCGCACCGACTGGAAAGGATGGATGCGGCGAATATCCATGGCATTCACATCCATCGGCGGATGGCCAGTCTTGATCCAGTCCGCCAGCACGAGGCCAGCACCGCCCGAGGACTGGATGCCGATGGAATTAAAACCCGTGGCCACATAGCAGTTCTTCACTTCCGGCGCTTCGCCGAGATAGTAGCGGTTGTCCGGCGTGAAACTCTCCGGGCCGTTGAAGAACAACTGGATGCCCGCGGTTTCAAGCAACGGCACGCGGCTGATGGCGTTGGCAAGGATTGGCTCGAAATGGTCCATGTCCTCGGGCAACGTTACAAAGGCATGCTCCTCGTCGATGCCGCCGCCTCCCCAGGGTTTGGCGCTGGGCTCGAAAGCGCCCACCATCAGCTTGCCCGCGTCCTCCTTGTAATAGCTGCATTCATCCGGCACGCGCACCACTGGCATATTTCGCGGCAACTCGGCGATAGGCTCCGATACGATATAAAAATGCTCGCAGGCGTGCAGCGGGATGTTGACGCCGATGGAACGGCCAAGCTCGCGCGACCACATGCCGGCGGCGATCACGATCCGGTCGGCCATGATCGTGCCGTCCGTGGTTTCCACACCTACGGCCACGCTCTTCTCGACGATGATGCGTGTGACTTTGGTATTCTCGAAAACTTTGGCGCCCCGCGAACGCGCGCCCGTGGCCAGCGCCTGGGTGACGTCGATGGGATTGACCTGGCCATCCTTGGGCAGGAACACGCCGCCCACCACATTCTCCATGTTGTAGTGTGGCACGCGTTCCTTGATCTCCGCCGTGGAGATCACATCGACGGCGAGTCCGAAATTCTTGGCCATGGAGGCGCCGCGTTTCAATTCCTCCATGCGGCCTTCTGTGAGCGCGATAGATATAGAGCCGTTCTGCTTGAACCCCGTGGCCTGCCCGGTTTCCTTCTCAAGCCCTTCGAAAAGACCCGTCGTGTATTTCGCCAACTCCGTCAAATTGCGCGACGCCCGCAACTGCCCCACAAGCCCCGC
>JACMJT010000590.1 GCA_014380505.1 Hyphomicrobiales bacterium
CCGGCGCGCGACTTGATCATGTCCTTCAGTTTGGCCAGATTTTCAAAGCCCATCTTCTTGGCGAACTCGTCGTCGATGGGCGTTTCCTTGGGCTCCTCAACTGCGGTCACCTTCACGGCAAACTCGGCCGCTTTGCCGGCGAGGTTCTTGACGCCGTAGCTTTCCGGGAACGTCACCTTCACGGTGCGATCTTCGCCCGTTTTGGCTCCCGTGAGCTGGTCCTCAAAGCCGGGGATAAACTGACCTGAGCCGATTTCCAGCGGCACGCCCTCGGCGGTGCCGCCTTCAAAGGCGGCGCCGTCGATCTTGCCCACAAAATTGATGGTGAGGCGGTCGCCCTTCTTGGCGGCTTTCCCCTCAGCCCTGGGCTCGAAGGTTTTGGCCTGGGCGGTCAGGCGCTTCAGCGTCTCACCGATATGGTCCTCCATCACCTCGACCGTGTGGCGCGTGAGTTCCAAACCCGAGTGGTCCTGCAGGTCAAAAACGGGGATCACCTCGAAGGCGAGCGAGAATGACAGATCGCTCTTGCCATCCATGATGGCGCTGACTTCCGCTTCATCCTCCGGCAATTTCACTTCGGGCTGATAGGCGGGCTTCAGGTTGCGCTCGGTGGGCACCTGCTTGGTCTGCTCGTCGATGGTTTTCTGGACGACTTCGGCCATGGCCGATTTGCCATAGACGCGCCTCAAATGCGGCACCGGCACCTTGCCGGGGCGAAACCCCTTGATATTGGCGCGGGCCGAAAGCTCGAGGAGCTTGGCGTTGAGCTGCTTGTCCAGTTCGGCGGCGTTGACCACGACCTTGAATTCGCGCTTGAGGCCGGAGCTCAGTGTTTCGGTAACCTGCATCTTGTCTCGCTTTTATGTTTCGGGCCACGGGCAGCGCTTGGTGCGGGCGGAGGGATTTGAACCCCCACGGGTTTCCCCACAGGAACCTAAATCCTGCGTGTCTGCCAATTTCACCACGCCCGCGCGCGCCTTTGGCTCCGGGCCATTCTCAATCGGCGCGGTCTATAGCAGAGGGCTTATGGGGATGCCAGCGATCAAATGGAAGGGTCCATTTCCTTTCAAGATGAGGCTCGATTTGCCTTTGATGGAATTTGAGTCCCCACAACCCCAGCCAAGACCAACAGGCCGCCCATGACAGTGGCAAGGGCCGGCAATTCGGTGAAGATGAGCCACGCAAATAGCGGTGCCAGAGGAACTTCCAATATGCTGAGCAAGGCGGTTTCGGCCGCGGGAAGACGTTTGGCACCCTCGCTCAGTGTGACAGATGCGAAAGCAAAGCTGAGACCGAACGTCGCCATGATCGCAATCTCCAATGGCGAGTTGGAAAACGGGGTTCCCAGCGTGTAACCGAATGGCAGGAGCACAAGCGACGACAAAACAGCCGGGCCAGCCGCTGGCGTTTCCGGATAGCGGCGGTAAATGACCATCAGTATCGCCAGGGCGATGGTCATCCATGCCGCCAAAAGGTCGCCCCGTAAGTTAACGCCGCCTATGGATCCGCTCACGATAATTGCAACGCCAGTAAATGCCGCCACGCATCCGATGAGCACACGCCTTGTCAATCGTTCGCCAACCCATGCCCAAGCCAGGAGTGCCGCCAGAAGGGGGGTTGCAGCGTAGATCAGGGAGACATTCGCAATGGTCGTCAATTTGAAAGCAGGAATGAAGGCCGCCGTTCCCGACGCTCCCACAAGAGCGACCGCCCAACCACTACGGCCCATGCCGATGAAGTCAGCCCTGAACGATCCCCGCCACATGATATAAACCGTTGTAAAGAGCGCCGCGAACAGGCCGCGCCAGAAAATAATATCCCATGCGCCAGCCTGCACCCCTTTGGCAAACAGACCCGCGGAGCTGAAGAGGAGGGCGGAAATTACAACAAGGATTATTCCTATTGAGCGGGTTGATCCGCGTTCAACTGCCTTCCTCACATTACACTCCCAGTAGGGCGCGGCTATTTACCCGCATACCCCGCCTGCTGACAGCTACCTGTCAGGAGTGTTTGGACAAAGCTTCAATTGTTCGCTTGGCGGAACTGAGCCCAGGTCGAGAGCGCGATGCCGATGGAAATCACCCCTGCTCCAATCCAGACGCCAACGGGATAGGACTCGCCCAGATAAGCCACGCCGATCACGACACCAACGGCGGCGGCGACATAGCCGATCTGACTGAGATAGGTGGGGCCACCGAGTTGCTGCAAACGGAAAAACATCAGGAACATCACTGTCGACACCGCGATCTGCAGAGCGGTTAGTCCGGGCACGGCGGCGAGCGGTGCGAGATCGAGGGTGCCGGTCGTTACAACGGCCGCCAGCACGAGCGGCGGCACGGCAGCCAGATTGGTCATGGCCGCCAGCCACCGGGGACTGGCCCCTTCGGGCCAGGCAAGCGTGCGATAGATATTGCCGACGCCAAGAAACACCGGAATCAGCAGGGCCGCCAGAAGCCAGAGCAAGCTCGCCGGGGAAAAATCCGCATTCCGGTAAACGATGATGATGATGGCGCCAGCCAACCCAAATGCGATGCCGATCACCCCGAGAAGACTGGGCGGCCGCACCCGCAGAAGGATTGAAAGGAGTGCTGTAACCACTGGCGACAGCGCGTA
>JACMJT010000591.1 GCA_014380505.1 Hyphomicrobiales bacterium
AAGTTCTTCGAATACGGCAACACCGGCGCCGTCCCGGTCCCAACCGGCCGCAACGCCGACGGCGGCGGTTGAGGGAATTTTCGACGTTCCGCCGAAAGTCTGCAACAATTCATGCTCTCTCCATCACCGGCCTTGAGCCGGTGATCCAGACTGGATGGCAGGGTCAAGCCCTGCCATGGAGAGATATATGGCCAAGCAATCCAAGTGGTCATAGAGATTTCACTAACACGTGTTTCTTTTTGCCCATGGAAAGCTTGATGGCGTCCCTCCGTCCGCGGATTCTCAGATCGAGCTGAAATCTTTCATCTAAGATTTGAATATCGTTTATTTTTATAGCACCGCTCTGGACAAGGCGGCGTGCTTCGCTGTTGGACGACGCAAAGCCCGCGGCAACACAGGCTCGAAGCAATCCCGTTCCCTGATTTAGGTCAAGCGATATAGTCGGCAGCCCTTCGTCTGCCGCCCCTTCCTCGAACGTCCGGCGGGCGGTCTCGGCGGCTTGTTCCGCCGCGGGTTTCCCATGGAGCAGGGCGGTGGCTTCGTTGGCGAGAATCTTTTTCGCCTCATTTACCTCGAAACCGCCAAGATTTTCCAACCGTTCGATCTCCGCCAGTGGAAGCTCCGTGTAGAGCTTGAGAAAGCGGCCCACGTCGCCATCCTCGGCGTTGCGCCAATACTGCCAATAGTCGTAAGGCGACAGCATTTCCGCGTTGAGCCACACGGCACCCGCCGCCGTCTTGCCCATTTTAGCGCCCGAGGATGTGGTGAGCAGCGGCGAGGTCAGCGCGTAAAGCTGGCGGCTATCGACGCGGCGGCCAAGCTCCATGCCGTTGATGATGTTTCCCCACTGATCCGAGCCGCCCATTTGCAAAATGCAGCCATGCCGGCGCGCCAGTTCAAGAAAGTCGTAGGCCTGCAGGATCATGTAGTTGAATTCGAGGAAGGTAAGCGGCTGTTCGCGCTCGAGCCTGAGCTTCACCGAATCGAAAGCCATCATCCGGTTGATGGTGAAATGCACGCCATAGTCCCGCAGGAAATCCACGTAGTTGATATGGTCGAGCCAGTCGGCGTTGTTGACCATAACGGCATCGGATGGCCCCGCGCCGAATTGAAGAAACTTGCTGAACACCTGCTTGATGCCGGCGAGATTGCTGGCGATCTGCGAGGCGTCAAGAAGTTGGCGCGCTTCATCCTTGAAGGAGGGATCGCCGATCTTCGTGGTGCCGCCCCCCATCAGCACGATGGGCTTATGGCCGGTTTTTTGCATCCAGCGCAGCATCATGATCTGCACCAGCGAACCCGCATGCAGGCTGGCGGCGGTGGCGTCGAAGCCGATATAGCCGGTAATGGGTCCGGCCACCGCTGCGGCATCAAGCGCATCCCCGTCGGAAATCTGATGCACGAATCCGCGCGCCGATAGGATATTCAGGAATTCGGACTTAAACTTGCTCATCGGGCATACGCTCTATCACGGGATATTCAGGTGTCAAAACTGTTGAACGCCATAGGCCTCATGTCCGGAACCTCGCTTGACGGCATCGATGTCGCCATGGTGCGAACCGATGGCGAAACGGTCGTGCAACGTGGCCCCTCGCGCACCTTTCCGTATGACGCCGCCCAACGCAGCCTGCTGAAGGACGCGATCGAGGAAGCGAAGGGCATCACTGACCGGAAGGCGCGGCCCGGCTCCTTGGCAACGGCGGAATGGCAACTCACCGAATGGCATGTCGCGGCGGTCGAAGCCTTTTCCGAAGAGTTGGGTTTGACACCAAGCGAAATCGACGTGATCGGCTTCCATGGCCAGACCGTCCTGCATCGGCCGGAGATGCGGCTGACGGTGCAACTCGGCGATGGCCCGATGCTGGCCCGGCGCCTCGGACGGCCCGTGGTTTACGATATGCGCGCAGCAGACGTGGCGGCGGGCGGGCAGGGGGCACCCCTTGCCCCTGTCTATCATCGAGCACTCGCGGCGAGATTCGATGAGCCGCCAATCGCATTTATCAATATCGGCGGGGTGGCCAATGTTACGTGGATCGGACAGAATGGCGATCTTCTTGCATTCGACACCGGTCCCGGGAATGCGCTGCTCAACGACTGGGCCATGCAACACACCGGAGTTCCCCAGGATACGGATGGGGCCCTGGCCCTTCGCGGCAAAGT
>JACMJT010000592.1 GCA_014380505.1 Hyphomicrobiales bacterium
GAATGGCTCTGGGATTTGGTCTGGTTCTGGCCGCGAGCCATTTCCTGGTCGTCTTCGGTACGCTGCTCAAAGGGGGTCGCGTTGCCGCGATTGTCCTGTTCCAAGCCCGGCGGCGCAGAGGGCTGTGGCGCCATTTTCGCTTTCTTGCCGCCCCGCTGGCCCGCCAAATCACCATCGCGCGAATGTCCGCCTTGCCCCTGCTGGTGTTTCGGCATGGGTGCCGGATCTTGGGCTTCGTTCTCGGGATTTTTGATGCTGCTCATACGCCGCTCAGCGCGTCGTGGCGAGGCTGCTGGCGGCGATAACTGTCTGCGCCGGTCTGATGGGAGCGTCCATTCGTATCAGTGGGCGCGGCGGACCATCGGCGATCAGCTTCACGGGCATGCTGGGGTCCTCAATGGTTCCGGGTGGCGGGGGCACCATCTGAAGGGCCGGCTCAGCAAGCGCTGGGGTCGAAAACAGGATCGCGGCGGCCAAGATTGCGGAGACAAGGATCGAGAGTCGGGACATAGCTCCTTGAGAACGCGCAAGCGCCTAAATTGTTGCAGCCAAGCCGGGCGCGAAGGCAATTCCCATGGTCTTCCGTCGACGGAACATTGCCGCCAGAACCAGCGTACCGTGGGAGCGCTTGGATCCGGCAAGCTGCCAACGGAACTATATCGCAGAGGATGCGTTGGTTAGCAGAACGTCCAAACATAAGGAGTTGCGCCATGGCAGTCATCATCAACAAAGACGGCGGCGGCAGCGGCGGTAGCGCCGTTCTTGGCTTTATTCTCGGCGCCGTGATGCTGGTTGCCGGCATCATCGGTTTTTTCATGTGGGACAATTACAAGAGCGGCGGCGCGCCTAAGTCCGTCACTATCACCCAGCCCAAGTAACGCTCAACAATCGTAGGCCAGTGGCCAAGGAGACAGATATGGGCGACCAGATCATCGTCACGGATGAGGACAAGCCGAAAGCGCCGGATGTCATTGTGATAAAGCCGCAAGCTCCGACCGAGAAGGTCGTAACCGAAAAGACGGTTATCACGGAAACCAAAAAAGAAGATTAGGTTCGCGGCGCGGGCGCATGCGCTATCGACTTAATCTGGCGCGAGCAGAATCCAGTTCTTCACGCGACCTGCGCGCTTCCCGATCTACCTCTTCGTTCACTTTTTGCGTGCCCCTCATCACCACCGCCGGGAAGCCATCGGTGACATCCGCTTTTCCTTGATTGATCACACAGTTTTTATAGTCCTGTACTCTTGCCAGATAGGCATTGAAGTCGCGGACAGCGCGATTGTAGCTAACTCTCGCGGTTGACGAATAGATGGTTGGAGGACTCGGCTTATAGCAGACTGCGGGTTTCCATTCGCAGGATGAGATTTCACATCCGCCAACACCGCCCATCAGCTCCCCGGCGCGCGCGGCATCCGTGGGCAAGAAAGACGCGACCAGAAACAAGCAACACGCACCCAGCCGTGCCCTTTGCATCGCCCCGACTCCAACACCCATTCAACGGTACGTCTTTCCGCTTGAAAGTGGAAGCAGCGGGATCCGCTAACGAAAAGCGGCGCCGAATTCGCGAGCTCCCGCCGGCGAAATAACGATGGGGCGGCTATTGTGGGGGTGCAGCCGCTGGCGCCGCCGGGGCGGGCTCTGC
>JACMJT010000076.1 GCA_014380505.1 Hyphomicrobiales bacterium
CCCGTTATTGATGCGCCCGTAAATCGTCCGGCTGGTTGAACCTGATCCGCTGCCGTTGAGATTCACGGTGATCCGCGGCGGGTTTGGCGAGGGAGCCCAGGTGTAGGAGCCCCAGACCCGGTTGACGTTGTTGTTTCGATAAAGATTGTAGTTCATGCGGGTTGCCCCCTGGAGCATGTAGCGGGGGTTGGAAGAGGCATGGGCGCCGCCGGAGCCGGCGTTGAAGTTGGCGCAGACGCGGATGCTTCGCCCGGGAATCCCTGTGCAGTTCGCGGTAAATGTCCCCGTCGCGGACGGGGTGCCACCGGCCGCCAGATTGACATTGCCGAAATTGACGCCGGTGTTGGTGAAGACGCAAGACTGCGCGTTGCCGGCCGCCACCTGTAGCGCCAGGAAGCAGAGGCAGGCGAGAATCCGGATCAGAGGCATTGCAGGGGGCCGATCGTGGTCTGGTTTTGATCGTCGGGCTTATAGTTAAAACTTGCCTGACATTGGTTACCATTGACTTTCACCGCCACCTTGTTGGTGGCCCCCAGGCCCGTCAGATAAACTTGGCCGTCATAGCCCATGACAGCAGGCTCGGCGGACCCTTCGAGGATTACTTCCGATCCCTCGGGAAGGTAGCCGCCTTTGGCGTCAGTCAGGATGACGAGGGCAGCCGCGGCATCAGCCTTGATGCCGAAGTCGAGAACGATACCGCTCATATCGCGCGGCACGACAATCGTCTCGCTCTCGGGGATGGCCGCATTGAGCGGCAGGGCGGTGACATCGATGGCGATCTTGTTCTTCTGGAAGGAACGCAGTTCCGGAAGCAGAAGCTTGCCGTTGCTGCCGGTCTTGCCGGCGAAGCGGTTCTCGTATTCAACGGCGACGCCGGGTGCGCCCGCATCGATGACGGCGAAACTGTCGTTGATCTGGTTGCCAAGAAATACACCCCCTCCGGCCAGCACCGCGGAGCCATCCACCGCCACATCGCCGGTCACCACGTCATCCTGCTGAGTGATATGGCCTTCGACACTGGCCTTCGTGCCCCGGTAAGCGGCATTCGCCGCGGTGTAGCGCAGATCGCCCTCGCCGTGCGCGACACGCCACCCGTAGGAGCCGGGCGTTCCATCGCGGGGCCGCGACGCCTCGGCCACCGCGGTCCAACCGTTTTCGGTGACGTTGGCTCCAACCGAGGAGGTAATGGTTTCGCCAAAGGGCATGGAGAAGCCGACGAAGGCGCCATATTCGCCGTCGCCGCCAAAATCGGCAAAACCGCTGACGAAAGCGGTAAGATCTTTGCGGAAGGTCTGGGTGTAACTGCCGCTCAATATGAGCGATCTTGTTCCGTCGCTGTCGAGCTGGTGAATGAAGCTCAACCCCACACCCGATTTCATCTGCTGAAAAGAGTAGTTGAGCGACACTTGATCGAGTGCCCGGGGCACACCGCCTTCAAATTTTTTGCCACCCGAGGGCCGTTCAGTTACCGCGGCAAGATCGTTGAAATCACCGAGGGTGCGGCTGGTGGCGACCGTCGCACCGAAGTTTCCGAATTGCCCTTCCCACCCGGCGTGAATGAAGACACCCGCGTCGCCCTCGTGAAGGCTGCCCGCCACGGCTGCACTGAAGAGGCCGAGGGGACCTCCCGACACGAGAGCGCCCACGCCCACATCGATCAGGCTGGAGCTGGCTTCCACATGGGCTTCGCCGGTCACGATATCGTTGATGCCGTAGCGCAGGCTGGCAAGCCCTACCGGGCTATCGTCGTAGCCGAAGGATTCATTACCGAAATCGCGCCGCACGACGCCCGCTTCAATTGAAAAATCGTAGAGGTGCTGCTTGAGCAAATCCGGCG
>JACMJT010000593.1 GCA_014380505.1 Hyphomicrobiales bacterium
ACGTCGTCCTGGTGGAACGCGACCGGCTGACCTCGGGCTCAACCTGGCATGCGGCGGGCGGCTTCCACACCCTCAACGGCGATCCGAATGTGGCCAAGCTCCAGGGCTATACGATCAAGCTCTACGAGGAGCTTGAGAAGATTTCAGGCCAGGCCTGCGGCATGCATCGCTCGGGCGGCATTATTCTCGCCGACACGCCGGAGCGCATGGAATGGCTGAAGATGGCGCATGCGCGCGCGCGCTACCTCGGTCTAGAAACCGAAATCATCACCATGGCGCAAGCGAAGAAAATGCACCCGCTTCTTGAAGAGAAATATTTCGCCGGCGCCATGATCGACGCGGCCGACGGCAATCTCGATCCGGAAGGCACCACCCATGCCTACGCGAAGTCGGCCCGCATCGGGGGGGCTGAAATCTACCAGACGTGCCGCGTTACCGATCTCAAGCCCCGGAAAGACGGCACCTGGGACGTGATCACAGTCAACGGCAACATTCATGCCGAGCATGTGGTGAACTGCGGCGGCCTGTGGGCGCGCGAAGTGGGCCGCATGGTGGGACTGGAACTTCCCGTGCTCGCCATGGAGCACATGTATCTCGTCACCGACGATATGCAGGAGGTGATCGATTACAACAAGGAACGCGGCCATGAATTGCCGCACATCGTCGATTTCAGTTCCGAAATCTACATGCGCCAGGAACGCTCCGGCATGGTGCTCGGCACCTATGAAAAGGATTGCAGGCCCTGGCAGCCCAAGCAGACGCCATGGGATTTCGGCCAGGAGCTTCTGCAACCGGACCTCGACCGTATCGGACCGTCGCTGGAGCTTGGCTACAAGCATTTCCCGGCGCTGGCCAAGGCCGGCATCAAGCGCGTCATCAACGGGCCTTTCACCTTTACACCCGACGGCAACCCGTTGATGGGGCCAGTGCAGGGCCTCAAGAATTTCTGGTGCGACTGTGGCGTCATGGCGGGCTTCAGCCAGGGCGGCGGAGTTGGCCTGGCGCTGTCGCAATGGATGGTCAACGGCGATCCGGGCTTCGACGTCTGGGCCATGGATATTGCGCGGTTCGGCGAATGGGCGACACGCACCTATACCAACGAGAAAGTGCGCGAGAATTATGCGCGGCGCTTCTCCATAAAGTTTCCCAACGAAGAATTGCCCGCCGCGCGGCCGCAGCAGACGACACCGCTTTACGACAAGATGATCGCGCAGGGCGCGGTGATGGGCGATTCATGGGGATTGGAAACGCCCCTGTGGTTTGCGCCCAAGGGTGTTGAAGCGAAGGATATCTTCTCCTTCCACCGTTCCAACGACTTCAAGCATGTAAAAGCGGAGGTCAAGGCGACGCGGAACGGCGTGGGTGTCACCGAGATCGCCAATTTCGCCAAGTACCGTTTCACCGGCTCGGGTGCCGAAGCGTATCTGTCGCGCCTGATGACCAACAAGATGCCGAGGATCGGCCGCCTGATCCTGACGCCTATGCTGAACCCGGAGGGCAAGCTCATCGGCGATTTCACCATCGCCAAGGCCAAGGACGATTGCTTCTACATGTGGGGTTCGAGCCAGGCG
>JACMJT010000594.1 GCA_014380505.1 Hyphomicrobiales bacterium
GAAATCATCGACGATCCGGCAATGGAGGTGTTTTTCAAACTGTCGCCCGGAGAATGTTTCATCGTGGATAACACCAGGGTACTGCACGCACGCAAGGGTTATTCGGGAGCGGGATCGCGTTGGCTCCAGGGATGTTATGCCGACAAGGACGGCTTGTTGTCGACGCTGGCCGCAATGGAAACTCCTCGGCAGGAGGCTGCGGAATGAGCAAGCCTGTTGACGATTTATCATCGGAAAACATTGTCGATTTTTTGGGCGATATATTCGAGCGCCGCGGCGGCGAAGAGTATCTGGGCGAGCCCGTCACCATGGCGCAACATATGTTGCAGGGCGCCCATTTCGCTGAAACCGCGGGCGAACCGGAGATCATCATCGTTGCGGCACTGCTGCATGATATCGGGCATTTCACCAGCGAGTTCGGAACATTTTCCATGGATGATGTGGAGGATAAACATCACGAAGAAGCGGGCGCCAAGGTGCTGCAACAGTTTTTTCCGACGCTGGTGACGGATTGCGTGCGCTATCATGTGGCGGCGAAACGGTACCTCTGCGCGGCAAAACCTGAGTATTTCAAACGCCTGTCCCAGGCTTCAATCCATTCCCTGAACCTTCAGGGGGGCCCGATGAGCGCTGACGAAGTGGCCGGCTTTGAAAGAAACCCGAACTTCAGGGAGATCGTCAGGGTACGCTATTACGACGATGCCGGTAAGCGAACCAATCTGGAAACCAAAACGTTTCCCTCCTACGCTCCGATGATTCAGAGAGTTGTAGATGCACACTGCAAAACGCACAGGTGTTGAGCGCGCCAAAGTTCGTCAACGGCTTCGTCACCGCTGCGTTCACCAATTCGTGGATTTCGTCACAATGAAGAAATTGATTTTGATAGCTGTTGTTGTTTACACGAGCAATTCAGCATTGGGGGTGGCAATAACCAATTGCAGCAAAATCAGGTATTTTGGCAGTTTTTCTGGCTACAATCTTCCATTCAAACTAGGTAATGAATTTAACGAAACTGAGGCTCTCAGAAAGAAGGCTTACATGCTGGCGTGTTTTGATGAGAAGGGGGTGCTCAAGTGGTATGAGAAACGACTAGATGGAAACATGGAATTCCGACATGAGTTTATTTATAATTCTGATGGAAATTTGAAGACCGTGAAGGGATCGAATTCGGAAGGAAAAATTACGGTGCATTCGTATGACTGACGGTACAAAAGTATCTACAAAACAGAACAATAATTGCCTAGCGGCCATCTGATACAGATACTATTTTCGAATTTAATCGGCAGAAACCATTGGCCAACCGCTCCACCAGCAACAACATTCATCTCTGGGTTCGGGCAGAACAGCGCCCGAACGAGGAGCGCGTGGGGCTGACGCCGGCCGGTGCCGCGGCCTTGGTCAGCGCGGGCGTTCGCGTGACCGTGGAGGAAAGCTCCGTCCGCGCCATTCCTATTGCTGGCTACAAGGCGGCGGGATGCGTAATAGCACCCGAGAACGCCTGGCCTCACGCACCCTCCGATGCAATTATCTTCGGACTAAAGGAGCTTCCGGACGATGGCACGCCGCTGACGCACCGCCACATCCTGTTCGGGCATGCCTATAAAGGCCAGCCCGCGGGCCGGGTGTTGTTGAAGCGGTTCAAAGCCGGAAAGGGCACGCTTTACGACCTTGAGTATCTTGTGGATGAGACGGGCCGGCGCGTGGCAGCCTTCGGGTATTGGGCGGGCTATGCGGGTGCTGCGGTCTCGCTCAAATGCTGGGCGGCCCAGCAGCGGGGTGGCATCTGCGGGCCGATCTCGAAATATCCGAGCAAGGCCGCATTGCTTGGCGATCTCAAGCAGGAGTTTACCGGCCTGGGGCGGCCACGCGCCATCATCATCGGTGCGCTGGGCCGTGTGGGCACGGGTGCTGCCGATCTTTGCTCGGCACTGGATGTAGCGGTGACCAAATGGGATATGGCGGAAACGGCAAGCGGTGGCCCCTTCCCAGAAGTACTGGTGCACGAGATATTCCTCAACTGCATTCTGGCGCGGCCGGGCTGTCCGGTGTTCGTGCCGGAAACTGCGAAGACTGCGCCGCGCAAGTTGACGGTGATCGGCGACATCGCCTGCGATCCCACCTCGGATTTCTCGCCGATCAAGGTCTACGACCGGCCAACCGAATGGCAGGCTCCGGCGTTGCGGGTCCATGAGAAGCCGCCGCTCGATGTGATGGCGATCGACAATCTGCCCTCGCTCTTGCCGGTGGAAAGCAGCGAGGATTTTGCCGCGCAACTCTTGCCCTCTCTGCTCACGCTGGGCAATCTCAAGGCCGGTGTTTGGGGACGGGCCAGCTTGGAGTTCGACCGTCACACGGCAGGTATGTGAGGAGAGACGTTGATGACAATTCATTGGTGCGGCACGGGGCTTTCATCGGGGCCAGGCCTGCGGCGGCTTATTCAGAACGGCCATAAGGTGGTGGTGTGGAACCGCACCGTCGAAAAGGCGCGTGAGGCGGTGGGCGGTCTTACCAAGGACATCCGTCCCTATTCGCTGGAGGCGCTTTCAGCCGCCCTGAAGCCGGGCGATCTTGCGGTGTCAATGCTGCCGGCAGACCAGCATGTGAGTATCGCGAAAGGCTGTCTCACAAAGGCCGCCCATTTTGTGTCGTCATCCTATATCGCGCCTGAGATGCAGGCGCTGGATAAGGAGTTCAAAACAAAAGGGCTGGTGTCCGTAAATGAAGTTGGTCTCGACCCCGGCATCGATCATCTCATGGCCCATGATCTCGTTTCCCGCTACCGCGCCTCGAAAGCCTATGACCCCGGCAATGTGCTGAGCTTTACCTCCTACTGCGGCGGCGTGCCGAAAATTTCCAATCCGTTCCGGTACAAGTTCAGTTGGGCGCCGGTGGGCGTATTGAAGGCGCTGCGTTCGCCGTCGCGTTCCTTGCGGGATTTCAAGGAGCTGCGCGTCGATCGGCCGTGGAACGCCATCACCTCATACGAAGCACCGCTGCCAGTCCCTGAGAGCTTCGAAGTTTATCCGAACCGCGACAGCTATCCTTTCATGGAGGATTACCGCTTTAACAAGAACTGGAAGGTCAAGAATTTCGTGCGCGGCACCATCCGCCTCAAAGGCTGGACCGAAGCGTGGACGCCGGTGTTCCGTGAGATCGAAACACTCTCTGGCCCGTCAGGTGATGCGCGGTTGGCCCAGATGGCGGCGGAATTTCTCAAGGAGAACAGTTATGCGCCGGGTGAGCCGGACCGCGTGATCCTGTTCGTGTCGCTGAAAGCCGAGCGTGATGGTGGCGCCGTTTTCCACGAAACCTGGGCCATGGATGCCTGGGGCGATGAACGCGGAACGGCCATGGCGCGGCTTGTATCCACGCCGGTGTCGTTTGCTGTTGAGGCGGTACTCCGAGGCGAGATCGCGTCCGGTGTGCACGGCGCCCCCAATGATCCGGAGATCTTCGAGAGCTGGCTTGGCCAGATCAGGCATTTGGCACAATATATGGAACGGGTGAATCATCTAGCTTAGGCCTTGCTGGCGGAAGCGGCTAAGTCCCATAGTCTTCTTCAGAGGTCAGACGTTTCGCCACGGAGTTGTTTCTTCAATAGGCTCGCCAAAGTTCTTGATATCGGCAGCCGCCCGAGGAACGAAACGTCCAAAGCCCGGTTTGGCACAAAGCCTTCCGTCGGCGATCACGGGTACGCCACGCACCAGCACCGTGGTGGGTTTGCCGGTAACCTCGATGCCTTCATAGGGCGTAAACTCTACTCGCGAATGCAGCACGGGCTGCGTTATTTTCCATTTGGCTCGCGGATCCCAAATCGCCAGATCAGCGTCCAATCCCGGTTTTATCCGGCCTTTCAAATGTGCAAGCCCGTAGATTTCAGCGGCATTGCGCGCTGTCAGATCGAGGTAACGTTCAAGCGAAAGACGACCGCTTAGCAGCCCTGCTGAAAAGAGCAGTGGCAAGCGCGTTTCCAAGCCGGGAGTGCTGCCGCCGGCCTTATCGAATGTAAGTTTTTGAGGGTCTCTGAGCACCTCCGCGAGATAGTAGGGCGAATGATCCGAAGACCACAGGTCGATCGTGCCGTCCTCCAAAGCAGCCCACAAGTATTGCTGGTTGTTTCGCGAGCGTGCCGGCGGCGTGAACATATACTTCACCGCCTCCTCCAGCGGCATGCGGTCAAGATCTGCCGCACTGAAGAACACATATTGCGGACACGTCTCGGCGATGGCACTCACCCGCCGCGCTCTGCTCCGAACAATTTCCTCACCCGTTTGCGCGCATGAGACATGCACGATCACGATGCGAGTGCCCGTGATTTCGGCGAAAGTAAGGGCGCGATGGGCCGCTTCACGTTCCATGGCTTCACCGTGGGCGATCGAGTGATAGCGCAGATGCGTGTGCCCGAGGTCGACCAGACGTTGACGCGTGCGGCGGATGGCGGCGTCGTTCTCGGCATGAACCATTACGATCATGCCGAAGCTGCGCGCCGCGTCCATAACTGCAAGCATCACATCGTCGTCGACCGCGAAACCTTCATAGGTCATGTATAATTTGACCGAGGTGACCCCTGCCTTCACCAGGTCGCGAAACTGATTTATCAGATCGTTTCCAGTATTCATGGTCACGACACCATGTAGCCCGTAGTCGATGACCGAACGATCGGCAGCGCACTTTATCGCGCGGTTGAATGCACCGATTGACGTCAACTTGGTCCCTGGAGATGCAAACGCAACGATACAGGTGGTTCCGCCAAACGCCGCGGAGATTGACCCTGACTCAAAATCATCGGCGGTCGTAGTGCCTTTCCACGCCGGCTGATCGAGGTGACAATGCGCGTCGATTCCGCCTGGCATCACCCAGTGGCCCCGTGCGTCAAGCGATGCTTCGCCGGCCAAGCCGGTGCCCAGTGCCGCAATGCGACCCTGCTCGATACCCACGTCGCATTCACGCCAACCGTCGTCAAGGGCAACGCGCCCTCCTTTTATGACCATTTCATGCATGACAAGGTGTGCCTATTGTTCGATACCCCGTGGGGCATCATGCTGAGAACGCGAGGATTTATGACATCCGAGATCGAAGACGCAACAGCATTTCTTGCTGAGCTTGTGCAGGCCTGCTCTCCCAATCCTCCCGGGGATGAGACGCTGGTTGCTAAAGCCATAATTCGCAAGGCGGCAGCCCTTGGACTGCCCGAGTTCGCTTGTCATGCGAGAGATCCGCGACGCCCCAACCTTATAATGAATGTGGGAAATGGGTCGCCAGCCCTCCTGCTTGCCGCCCACATGGATACGATGCCGCCAGGAAATCTGTCTTCATGGCATAGCGATCCGTATTGTCTAACGCGTGCGGATAGCCGCCTTAGAGGGCTGGGAGCGGCGGACATGAAAACTGCCATTGCTGCCATGCTCTTTGCGGCGGCCCGGATAGCCAGGGCTCCCGAAAGTGAGGGCACACTGACTCTTGTTTTTTCGGCAGATGAGGAGAACGGATCGTCTTACGGGATGGAATGGCTGGCGCAGCAGGGCCTACTTGTCGCCGATGGGGCGGCGATGACCGAGCCGTCGGGGCTCGGGCAAAACTCATGGCAAAGACTCTTTATCGCCCAGCGTGGGCATTGTGTTGCCTGGTTAGTGGCTCGCGGTGTACCCGGTCATTCGGGCGAACTGCTCAGCCGGGATCAACGAGCCTCCTATGCCTTTGTGAAGGCGCTGAACGCGCTTCTGGAGGCCGATCCCTTCGCGGAATGGGTCCACCCGGTCGATGGCACGCGGCCAACGGTAAATGTGGCGACCATGGTCGAGGGCGGGATGGTTCCCTTTGCGCACCCGGAAAGTCTCAGGGCTTGCCTGGAAGTCCGGGTTATCGAGGGCATGACAGAAGAACTTGTGATCGGGCGGCTTCGCGAGGTGATTGTGAGGGCTGGGTTGAGTGATCGGGTGACGGTTGAACCTGCCAGTCCACCATTGAACTGGATTTCGCCCGGCGAGCAGGTTCGCGACAAGCGCCTGCTTGATGCGGCGAAATTCGCATGGCGAAAAGTCCTTGGCCGTGAGCCCATCCTTGCCGTGATGACCGCAGGTACGGATTCAAGCCATGCCAATGCTGCCGGCATTCCGGCACTGCCGGCGTTTGGGCCGGGGTCACTCGGAGTTGCCCACAAACCCAATGAGTCCCTGCCCGAGGAAGACATTGGCCTGGCAATCGATATATTCGAGACTTTCATTCGCGCGTATCATCGGGAAACCCAATATGTCTAAAGTTGCTTCCCATAAGGGCAGTCCATCAGCCGAAGACTTTCTTAAGGCCCGCTCATTCATCGAGCGCAATTATCTTCGCACGCCACTGTATCGTTCTCCCATCCTCTCTCAGCAGCATGGCTGCGAGGTTTTCGTCAAATACGAGAATCATGGTCCGGTTCGTTCTTTCAAGGCCAGAGGCGCGCTCTATCGTCTCTCGCTGCTATCGGCTGATGAGCGCCAGAGAGGAGTGATTGCCGCCTCCACCGGCAATCACGGTCAGGGTATTGCCTATGCGGGCCGGGCTCTGTCGATCCCAACGACGATTGTCGTGCCGCAAGATGCTCCAGCCATAAAAACCGACAATATCCGCTTCCTGGGCAGTGAACTTGTGGTGTCTGGAAAACAACTTTCAGATTCAGAAAATGAGGCCCGGTCGATTTCGGGCAAAACCGGTCAGATCATTATTGAAGATGGCGAGGATGCGGGATTGATGGCAGGCGCTGGTTCGATTGCCTGGGAGATTCTCGACCAGCTACCGGATGCATCCGCCATCATTGTTCCCGTTGGCGGTGGCAATTTGATCGCAGCCACCGCTTTTGTAGCCAAGCTGCTCCGGCCCGATATCAAGATCATCGGCGTACAGTCGGCGGCAGCGCCGGCGGTTTATGAATCATGGCGCAGCGGTGCTGTAAAAAC
>JACMJT010000595.1 GCA_014380505.1 Hyphomicrobiales bacterium
CAAGGTTTGCCGTCACGGTGAAGATGTCATTGAGATACATGGCGACCGGATCATCGCCCTTCTCGCCATACCCGAATGCGGCCGAAGGCGTGGCGGGCGTCAGAAGCGCATCGCACGTCTCGAAGGCCTTCTCGAAGTCCTCAAGGATGCGCGTGCGCACTTTCTGGGCGCGCAGATAATAGGCATCGTAATAGCCCGCCGACAGGACATAGGTGCCAATCAGCAGCCGGCGTTGGACCTCCGTCCCAAACCCCTTTGCGCGCGTCGTCTCGTAGGTCGAGGTTAGCGAGCCGTCGCCCGACTGGCGCGCGCCGTAACGAATGCCGTCGTAGCGGGCAAGATTGGAAGACGCCTCCGCCGGCGCAACGATATAGTAGGCGGGGAGCGCATATTTGGTGTGCGGCAGGGAGATATCGACGATCTCCGCCCCCTGCTCTTTCAGCCACTTGGCACCTTGCGACCACAGCGCATCGATTTCAGCGGGCATGGGATCGACGCGGTATTCCCTGGGGATTCCCACGCGCAAGCCTTTGATCGGGCGGCCCACGGCTTTTTCATAATCGGGCACGGGCAGATCGACGGACGTCGTATCCCTGGGATCGACGCTCGCCATGGATTTCAGCATGATCGCGGCGTCGCGGACGTCACGGGCAATGGGTCCCGCCTGATCGAGCGAGGAGGCAAAGGCGACGATGCCCCAGCGCGAACACCTGCCATAGGTGGGCTTGATGCCGACAGTGCCGGTGAAAGCGGCGGGCTGGCGGATAGAACCGCCCGTATCGGTAGCGGTTGCCGCCGCGCACAGGTGGGCCGCCACTGCGGTCGCCGAGCCGCCGGAAGAACCGCCGGGCACCAGTGCGGCATTCGAGTTCCTGCGTTTCCACGGATTGATGACGTTGCCGTAGTAGCTCGTCTCGTTGGATGAGCCCATGGCGAACTCATCCATATTGAGTTTTCCGAGCATCACGGCACCTTCGCGCCAGAGATTGCCGGTAATCGTCGATTCATAGGGCGGCTTGAAATTGTCGAGCACGTGGCTTGCGGCCTGGGTGTGCACGCCCTTGGTGGCGAAGAGATCCTTGATGCCGAGGGGAATGCCTTCCAGCGCACCGCCCTCGCCCTTGGCGAGTTTGGCCTCGGAGGCTTTCGCCATCTCACGGGCCTTCTCCGGCGTCTCGACGATATAGGCGTTGAGGATACGAGCCTTCTCCATCGCCGCGAGATAGGCGTCGGTGAGGTCAACGGCTGAGAACTTCTTCTTCTTCAGCCCGTCGCGCGCGGCGGCAATGGTGAGGGAGGTGAGCGAGGTCATTGCTATTCTCGTTGGCCAGGCTTCGCGGCGCGAGTCACTCAACCACCTTCGGCACCATGAAGAAAGAGTCCTCTTGGGCCGGAGCATTCTTCACCACATCGGCGGGATAGCGGCCATCAGTCACTTCGTCAGACCGCGTTTTCATTTTCATGGTGACGACGGAGGTTAGCGGTTCGACGCCTGAGATATCGACCTCGTTCAACTGCTCGATCCAGTGCAGAATGGAATTGAGCTCGCCCGCCAGGCGTGGCACATCCTCGTCCGCAAGCTTGATGCGCGCCAGCCGCGCCACCCGCCTTACGGTTGCCTGATCGACGGACATATCCGGTGGTCCTCCCAGCAAAATCGAACGGCTGGATAGCACCCGCTCAGGACACCTGCAACTTGGCTTTCTGCTGGCCGCCCGCATCGAAATTCTCCGGCTTCAGCCAGTTTTCGAAACCATCGCGTACCTTATGCCAATCCTTGTCAAGCATGGCATACCAGGCCGTGTCGCGGTTGCGGCCCTTGACGATGAAGTGCTGGCGGAAAATTCCCTCGAAGGTGAAGCAGAAGCGTTCCGCCGCCCGGCGCGATGGCGCATTGAGGGCATCGCATTTCCATTCGAGCCGGCGCACACCCAGATCGTCGAAACAGTGGCGGATCATCAGGAAGATCACCTCGGTGGCTTCCCGCGTTTTCTGCAGGCCGGGCGACATCCAGATATGGCCAATCTCGATGACGCCATTGGCGGGGTCGGCTCGCATGAAAGAGCCCATACCGCAGGCTTTGCCGGTGTCGCGCCGGATGAAGGCATAAAACCACGGATCGCGCGAGGCTTCCCGGCCTTTCACCCACTCTTCGAACACTTCGAAGGACTCCCACGGGCCATAACCCAGATAGGTCCAGACGTGGCCTTCGGGGTCATTGCCGGTGAAAGAGTCATACAGGTCTTTGGCGTGTTTCTCGGCGGAAACCGGTTCGAGCCTGATCCAGCGTCCGGGCAAGGGGCGCAAGTCGGGCTTGCTGCCGGGGGGCAGCGGATCGACGATGGGCCCCACGGGGCGTTCAGGCTTTTTCGCCACCATAACCTCCTGCAAAATCCTAAGCCTACCCTTTTAGGTCAACTCACCAATGCGGCAAACGCCATTTGCCCTTGCTGCCAAATGGGATAGGAGGACGCCATGGCCACTTCCGATGTCTCGCTTAAGACCGCTTTGCAGCAGGTCGCCCCGCCGGCGCGGCTCATGGGACTCGATCTTGGGACGAAAACGATCGGTGTGGCCACCAGCGATCTGACCCGGCAGATCGCCACGCCTATCGAGACCATAGCGCGGGCGAAGTTTACGGCAGACGCTGCAAAGCTGCTCGCAATCGCTGCCCGTGAAAACATCGGGCTTATCGTGCTGGGACTCCCCGTCAACATGGATGGCAGCGAGGGGCCGCGAGCACAATCGACCCGGGCCTTCGCGCGCAATCTGGCGCGGCTCACCAATATTCCCATTGTTTATTGGGATGAGCGGCTTTCGACGGCCGCCGTCGAGCGCATGTTGATCCAGGCGGATGCGTCGCGCTCGAAACGCGATGCCGTGATCGACAAGCTCGCCGCCGCCTGGATTTTGCAGGCGGCGCTGGATTCGCTGAGATGATAGAAACAAGCTGTCATCGCCGGACTCGTTCCGGCGACCCATCGTTCCACATTGCAGGTGTTCGAGCCAGGGCTGCCATGGGTTGCCGGGATAAACCCGGCAATGACAAAGTGAGGAAGGAATGACCTCCACCTTCGAAACGCTGTTGCCCGTCTTCCTTCTCATCGCGCTCGGCTGGGGTTTGCGCTTCCGCCATGTGGTGCCGGAAGATATGTGGCGGGGGATCGAGCTGCTTGGGTACTGGGTGTTCTTTCCGGCGCTGCTTGGCGATACGCTGATCCGCTCCGACATATCGCAATTGCCGCTCACGGGCATCGCGGTCACGATGATCGGGACCTTCCTGACAATGGCTTTGATCCTTCTGGCGACGCGCAAGCCCATCATGGCGCAACTTGCGATCAACGGACCCTCCTATTCCTCGCTGTTTCAAGGCGCCACGCGCTGGAACGGCTTCATAGCCCTTCCCGTGCTCGCCAAACTTTATGGCGACGAGGGCGTGGCGCTGGTCGCCGTCATCATGGGGGCGCTGGTGCCCATCGCCAACGTCGTAGCGGTCTATGTCGTGGCCCATAATGCGGCGGGCCGCGAACTCACATGGCGCGAGACAACCTATATCGTCTTTCGCAATCCCTTCATCTGGGCAACTGCAATCGGGCTTCTTATCAACATTGCCGGGATCACCATTTACACGCCGGTGATGACGGCTATGGGCATGCTGGGCGGTGCCGCCATCGCCTCGGGGCTGCTGATGGTGGGCGCCGGACTATCGACCCATGAAGCGATCAGGCCCTCGCCCGCTGTGTGGATCGGCACATTGCTAAAACTCTTTGGTACTCCGGCGCTGGTTGCTGTTTGGAGTCTGGCGACGGGTGTAACGGGCACGGCCTTTGTCGCCTGCATGGTGTGCGCCGCGGTGCCCACGGCCATGAGTTCCTATGTGCTGGCCCGCCAGATGGGAGGCGATGCACCGCTCGTCGCCGCGACGGTCACGGTGCAAACCATTATCTCCTTCTTCTCCATACCCGTCATCATCGCGCTGGCGAGAGTTTTACAATGACCGCTGCATTCGTAGCCCTGCTGCCGGTGTTTATCGTCATTCTCGTGGGTTTCGGCTTGCGGAAGTCGGAGCTGATCGGCGAAAGCCATTGGACTGCAGTCGATCACGTGTGTTACTTCGTGCTGTTTCCGGCGATCTTCTTCAAGGAAATCGTTGCCGCCGATTTCTCGAATGTTCCCGTGTTCGGCATGGCCCTCGCCATGATGCTGGCCGTGGTGACGATGTCCGCCGTCCTGCTGGTTTTCCGCCGCCCGCTCTACGCCGCTCTCGCTATCGACGGCCCGCAGTTCACCAGCCTGTTCCAGGGCGCCACGCGCTGGCACACCTTCATCGCCTTCGCCATTATTCCCATCTATTTCGGGCCGTCGGCGCTGGCGCTTGGCGCGGTGAGTGCTGCCGCCATGACGCCGCTGCTCAACGTCATCTGCGTGGTGGTGATGTCTATTCTGGTCTCGGGCCGCTCACCGGATGCGCGGACGATCCTTTTTGCCATCGTCAAGAACCCCTTCGTCATTTCCACAGTCGGGGGCGTTGCGTGGAAGGTTTTGCAGTTGCCCACTCCAGCCCTGGGCATTCAGGTTCTCGATATGATCGGCAAGGGGGCGCTGGGGCTTGCCTTGCTTACGGTGGGCGCTGGATTGCGGGTGGACGAGGCGATATCGGCCAAGGCGCCCGTGCTGGCGGCAACGGTGCTCAAGCTCGCCGTCATGCCGCTCATCATGGTGTTATGCCTGAAGCTGTTTGGCGTCACGGGCCAGGCTGCGGCCGTAGCCCTGCTTTGCGCCGCCGTGCCGACGGGGTCGGGCGCCTATATTCTGGCGCGCCAGATGGGTGGAGATGCGCCGCTCGTTGCCAATATTCTCACACTTCAAGTGATCTGTGCCGCCGTGACCATCCCGCTGGTGCTGTGGCTTTTCGGCGTGATAGAATAACGGCGAAGCTTAACCCGGCATCAAGGTGAAATAGACCCCATAGAAGGCAATCCATCCCGCGGCGAATGTGGCCTTCACCGCGGTTTCGCTGAAACGCTTGCGCAGCAAGCCTGCCGCTACCATGACAATGACGATCGCAGCCCAGAAGCGCAGCAGGCGGGCCATGACCGTGGCGGCCATGAATGGCGCGATGGCGGTACCCATCGCACCTGCCTCGACGGCATAAATTTTGTAGGGCACGCCGCGGAATCCACCTTCGATGAGCGGCCAGAGGATTGCAGAATGCAAATCGCGAGCAGCGGCGGTAATCATCTCGGGCGCGATGGCGGGAAGACCTTCCAGAACATTCCGCGCTGCTTCCGCGTTCGTACTACCCCACGCAAACATGAGTGCGCCGCCCAGCAAAGCGCCGCCGCAAGCCGCCAAGGATGCAAGGGCGGCTCGCCGCCAACCGTGGCGAAGCAACACCCAGGTCAACCACACGTCGGGCACGATGAAAAACAGTGTCGCTTCGGCAAGGCCCCACAGTGCCGCTATACCCAGGATTAATCCCATGCGGGAAAATGGGCTTCGGCAGCGAGTGCCTCGATGGCTCCGCGGAGATCGGCCATGAAGGTTTTCGTGTCGCCTTTCCAGGGAATGGGATCGCCCACGAAAATATCGCAGATGAAGGGCACGAGGAGCCATGTGCCTTTGGGAAGCGCCTTGCCAAGCCCGTGCATGAGGACGGGCACCACGGGCACGCCGGGGTTGTCCTTGACCAGCAGCGCCACGCCGCGTTTGAACTCGGCCAGCTTCTCGGGCTCGCCCCGCGTTCCTTCAGGATAAAGCACGAGCACGGAACCTTGCTCCAGCGCCGCTTTCGATCTCGTCAGAGGATTGCCGCCGCCACCTCGCTCGATCGGCAGGATGCCGATGATCCGGGTGGCGAACCACGCCAGCCATTTGCTGCTCATGAAATAATCGAGTGCGGCGACCGGGCGAACCTTGGGAAGGCTGGAGAGCGGCATGAGGGACAGAAGTGTCAACGTATCGAGATGCGAATTGTGGTTGGCAACGACGATGGCCGGACCCTTTACCGGAAGCTTTTCGCGGCTCCTGACATTGAGGCCGAGCACGAGAAGCACAAGGAACCGCACTGGCCCTGCAAAGAACAAATATCGCAAAGCGTTGTTCATGGATAAAAGAAATAACGGAAGAAGTGGGTGAAGGCGGGCGCCGCGAAGGTCAGGCTGTCGATGCGGTCGAGGATGCCGCCGTGGCCGGGAATGAGTGCGCCTGCGTCCTTGACACCCATGTCGCGTTTGACGGCGGATTCGGTGATGTCGCCGAGAAATCCGGCAATGGCGATGATGGCGCCGGCGGCTGCCGACCACTGCCAATCCATCGGCGTGAGCCAGGGGCCGATGAACATCGCTAGCAAAATCGTGGTGCCAAGGCCGCCGAGAAATCCTTCCCACGTTTTCTTGGGGCTCACCGACGGCGTGATCTTGTGCTTCCCGAAGAGCTTGCCCCAGGTGAACTGGGCGACATCGTTGAACTGGGTGAGGAACACGAGAAAGAAAAGTAATCCAGCGCCGCCCGCAACCGCACCGGCGACCGCGTCTCCCGAAAATAAAAGATAGGCCATGTGCGAGAGCGTAAACACGGTCATCATCAAGCCCCAGCTCAATGTGCCGGCGGATTTGAGATAGCCATCGGTCTGGCCGCCCAACGCCATGATCGTGGGCAGCAGCAGGAACATCCACACCGGAATGAAAACTGAGAACAGCCCAAACTGCGCGGTGTAGGCGAACCAGTACTGCACCGGGATCGACAGATAGGCCGCGAGGACCGCAAGTCGATCGATCCTCCGCGACGGGATCATCGAGAAAAATTCCTTGAGCGCCAAATAGGAGATGAACGCCAAGAACACGGCCGACACGGCCTGATTGATGAATACGGCAACGGCGAAGACCGTTACCATCACCCACCAGGATTTCACGCGCGCGGCAAGTTCCGGCTGTTTCTCCCGGCCTAGGGCAAACACAATCAGGCTTGCCACGGCCAGAATGCCGTAAACACCGGCGACGGCGGCCACGACATTGGCCGGCACATCGAGATAATTGGCAATCCTGTCGATCATTTCGCTTCGCCTCCAGCCAATACCTTCGCTGCCCTGTTGCAGACAGTCACCACAAGCAGCCCCACAATTACCCACTGATATGCGACCGCCCATTCCGCAGGAAATGGCGTGAACGCAATCAGGGCTGCCAGCAGCCCAAATGCAAACGCACGATCGCTCTTGCCCATCGGCCCATCGTAGCGCCGCGTGCTGCCTACGGTGGGGCCGAGCACGCCGGTCATTTCGGTGAGGACCGCAAGGATTGCGGCCAGAACGGCGGCCGTGGGCGACAGTCCGGGGATCAGGGCAAAGGGCAAATATAAAGCTGTATCCGAGATGGCATCGCAGAGTTCATTGAGAATGGCGCCAAGGCGGCTCTTCTGCCCATGTTCCCGCGCCAGCATGCCATCGATGGCATTAAGCGCCATACGGATGAAAAGTGTCACCGGAAGCAGCAACAGCCAAATCGCCCTGCCCGGCTGCCAACACAAGGCCAATCCGTGGGCGATGCTCAATGCCGCGGCTATTATCGTGACCTGATTTGCTGTGAACCCTGCCGCGGCAAGCCATCGGCAGACCGGGCGCAGCAGGGCCTGAAATTTCGGTTTAATGTCATATATCGAAGCCAAGGCCACCCCACCGATTCTATTCCCGGCGGGTGCAGTAGTGATCGATTTGGTATGGGGAATCCACAGGCAAATCTTCGCCCCTTGCCGCGCATGCAAATCCCCCCTACACACCCGGCTTTAATGACATCGCCTCAGCGACCGCGCGCGCTTCTTAAGGCCCAGCACCTGCTGGCCATCGAGGATATTTCTCCTTCTGAAATTACCGCCCTCCTCGATCTCGCCGAGAAATATGTGGAGATCAGCCGGCATATCGAGAAACGCCACGCAATGCTGTCGGGGCGCACCCAGGTTAATTTGTTTTTCGAACCTTCGACGCGGACGCAAGGGTCTTTCGAGATCGCGGGGAAGCGCCTGGGGGCCGATGTCATGAACATGGCGGTTTCCACCTCCGCTGTGTCTAAGGGCGAAACGCTGCTCGATACGGCCATGACGATCAACGCCATGCACCCGGATTTCCTGGTGGTGCGCCACCCCTCCTCGGGCGGCGTCGAACTGCTGGCGCAGAAGGTTTCCTGCGCGGTCATCAACGCGGGCGATGGCCAGCACGAACATCCAACCCAGGCGCTGCTTGATGCTCTTACCATCCGCCGCCGCAAGGGGCGGATCGAGGGGTTGACGGTGGCGATTTGCGGCGACTTGCTGCATTCGCGCGTGGCCCGCTCCAACATCCATCTGCTCAACAAGCTGGGCGCACGCGTGCGCGCCGTGGCCCCGTCCACGCTGTTGCCCACCGGCATCGGCCATTTCGGCGTCGAGGTTCACCGCAATATGGCCGATGGCCTGGCGGATGCGGATATCGTCATGGTGCTCCGCCTGCAGCTTGAGCGCATGGCTGGCGCTTTCGTGCCGAGCAGCAGAGAATACTACCGCTTCTTCGGCCTCAGCGAGGAGAAGCTGCGCTACGCCAAGAAAGATGCTCTCGTCATGCACCCGGGTCCCATGAACCGCGGCATCGAAATCGATTCGAACGTGGCCGACGGCGTGCAATCGGTGATCCGTGAACAGGTGGAAATGGGAGTGGCGGTGCGCATGGCGGTGCTCGATGCCCTGTCGCGCAATTTTCCCGGCGGAGGCAACGCATGATAGCACCCACCGCCAAGACAACGGCCGCGCGCCGCGCTTATGTGAACGCCAATATCGTGGCGCCCGCCCAAGGCTTGAAGGGCAAGGGCGGCGTTTTGA
Organism: Hyphomicrobiales bacterium; assembly: GCA_014380505.1. Next base: position 8,845 of record JACMJT010000595.1, read on the forward strand.
TCGAGGACGGATGGATTTTGGCGGCGGGACCGAAGGTGACGCGCGAGGGTGCGGGCGCTGGCACCACGGTGATCGATTGCAGTGGCCTCACGCTCATTCCCGGACTCATCGACATGCGGGTGTTCACCGGCGAACCCGGCACCGAATATCGCGAGACGCTGGCGAGCGCTTCGGAAGCGGCCGCGGCGGGCGGCGTCACCACGATGATCGTCATGCCCAACACCCAGCCGGTGATCGACGATGCGGCGATTGTCGATTTCATCATGCGGCGCGCCCGCGACACGGCACTGGTGCGCGTGGCGCCCATGGCCGCCATCACCAAGGGGTTGGGCGGCGAGACGATGACCGAGATCGGCGGCCTCAAGGAAGCGGGAGCGGTGGCGATCACCGATGGCACCAGGGCTGTCGCCAACGCCAATGTGTTCCGCCGGGCGCTCACCTATGCCAGGGATTTCGACATGCTGGTGGTGCAGCATGTGGAGGAACTGGCCCTTTCGACGGGCGTGATGAACGCCAGCGAGATTGCGGGGCGGCTCGGGCTTTCCGGCATACCCGCCATGTCGGAAGTCATCATGCTGGAGCGCGATCTTCGCCTCGTCGAGATGACGGGTGCGCGCTACCACGCCTCGCAGATTTCGTGCCGGCATTCGCTTGAGGTGATCCGCGCCGCCAAGGCGAAAGGCCTGCCTGTCACCTGCGGCGTTTCCATCCATCACCTCAGCCTCAACGAGAACGACATCGGCGCTTACCGCACCTTCTTCAAGCTGTCGCCGCCGCTCCGCACCGAGGACGACCGCCGTGCCCTTGTTGAAGGCGTGGCCGACGGTTCAATCGATGTGATCGTGTCCTCCCACGACCCGCAGAGTGCCGACACCAAGCGGTTGCCCTTCGCGGAAGCGGCCTTCGGCGCCATCGGGCTGGAAACCATGCTGTCGGCGGCACTTGGCCTTTATCACAATGAAACCGTGCCGCTGACGCGACTCGTTGAAGCGATGTCTTCAAAGCCTGCGGAAATCCTGGGCCTTGAAACCGGCAGGCTGGAAGCGGGCGCCCCCGCCGATTTCGCGCTGGTTGATCTTAATCTTAACTGGACGGTGAAGGAGGAACTCTTGCGCTCGCGGGCCAAGAATTCGCCGTTTGAGCATCGCGCGCTGGAGGGCCGCTGTGTCGAGACAGTCGTTGCGGGGCGGAGCGTTTACACCTACGCTCGCTGAGTACTGACGGGGGACTCCACCTTGACCGCCACCCAGATGATTGTGTCGATTGTGCTTGGCTATCTCTGCGGCGCCATTCCCTTTGGACTCATCCTGACTAGGGCGGCGGGGCTCGGAGATATCCGGCGGATCGGCTCCGGCAATATCGGCGCCACCAATGTGCTGCGCACCGGCCGCAAGGACCTCGCCGCCTACACGCTGATCTTCGACGTGGTGAAGGGCACCGCGGCGGTCTATGCCGG
>JACMJT010000596.1 GCA_014380505.1 Hyphomicrobiales bacterium
CTGGTCAACGGCGATCCCGCCCCCAACCGTCCAGACTTGGCCCCCTATGGCGCCGGCGAAACCAGCCACAAGCCGATGATTGCGGCGGTTGCCAACGCCATCCACGATGCGACGGGCGTCCGCCTGCGCCGCCCGCCATTCCGCAAAGAACGCGTGCTGGCGGCGCTGAGGGCGGCGAACGTATAACCGCAGCCCGTTTCTGCCCACAGGCTGGCAGGCTGGGACTGCGTGTTATCGCCAACTGTCGTAAAGCTTTTGCGCGTCGCCACGCACGCCCTGCCCGACATTTCCAGCGAGCAGGGTTTTTAGGACATTGCGGGCCTGGTCGCGCCGGGCATTTGCGTCCAAAGCAACAGCGTAATGAAGAGTCGTTTGTTCGTTGCTGGGACTGAGCGCGTGCGCTCGCTCTATATACTTCAAGCCTTTCGCAACATCCTTCTGGCCCAGCAAAATCCAGCCGGTGGTATCCGCAATATCAGCCGAAGTGGGAAAACGCTTTTCCGCGCCCGAAAGCAGTTCCAACGCACGCTTCGGATCGCTCGTCTGTATCAGCCAGCTAAAATTGTTTACGGCGACGAGGTTGGTCGAATCCCGTTTGAGGACCGCCTCATACTGTTCCTTGGCCTTGGGCAGCTCATTTCCGCGCATTAAAAGGTCCGCATACTGGAGCCGCATCGCAAGGTCATCCGGATTTTGCTTCAGCCAGCGCGCAAGAAGGGCTTCCGCCTTCTTGTTCTCTCGAGCGGCGAAAAGAACCTGGACCAGCTTTGACAAAGTCGCGGCATTGGGCCTATCGGAAAAACTCTTTTCCAAAACACCGGCGGCTTCGTTCAATCGTCCTGCTTTGGCCAGCGCGGTCGAAAAAATCATATCGGCGGAAGTGCCCGGACTTGTCTTTCGAAATGCCTCGGCTTCGGAAACTGCCGCACTCACATTACCTTGAGCCAGCAATAACTCTATTTGGGCAGCCTTGATCTCGGGGGATTGCGGGCTCATTTTGATAGCAACCCTCATCGCGGCCATCGCGCCGGGTTGATCGCCTTTCGCCGAAAGCACCTTGCTTAACATGATTTGGGGCGCGGCAGAGCGGGGAGAGAGGGTCGCAAACCGGCGAAAACTTTCGACCGCCTCATTCGTCTTGCCCAATTGCAATTCCACTTGCCCTTTCAAGGCGAAGGCCGTTCCATTGGAGGGTTGCGAGCGCACCAAGTCGTTGGCCACTTTCATAGCCGCCTGCGCGTCCCTGCGTTCCAAAAGATAGCGGGCCATCGTCAAGCGCGGAGTTTCGTCTTGAGGCGCGATATCGATTGCCTTTTGCAGCTGAGTCCGCGCCTTTTGGTCTTGCCCCTGGAGCGCGGAGATTGCCGCCAATTTGAGGATCGGCTGGTAATCCTTGGCGTCGAGCGCCGCCGCCAACCGCAAATCCCTCTCGGCCTGCGGATATTGTTGCGTCGCCGTGAAAAAATTCGCTCTGGAAAGCAGCGCCGATTTATTTTTTGGAGAGAAGGTCACCGCTTGATCGAACGCAATTCGTGCGGCATCCGTCTTATTTTGCAAAGCGAGAATATCGCCCTTGTAGATGAGCGCGACGGTCCTTTGCTTGGGATCAATGCCCAATTTGTCGGCAACGTCCAGCGCTTCCGGGTACCGCTTCATTTGGATAAGCGCGCCTATCAACGCAGACCCAAGGGAGCGATTTTGCGGGTCCTTTGCCACCAGCGGCTTCAAGAGCTTTGCGGCCACCTCGGCGCGGCCCATCTGAAGTTCCTGTAAGGCTTGTCGCGGCGCGCTAGGTTCGGCTCCGGTGCCCGAGGACCCCAGTTTTTTAAGAGACGCGGCGGCATCCTTGGTTCGATCAAGTCCCGTATAGGCGCGCGCGAGAAGTTTGATGACGGCCGGATCGGCCGAATCTTTTAGCGGCTCCAGAACAGAAAGCGCGCTATTGGGACTGCCTTGTTCAAGGCGCAGCGAGGCCAGGACGAGACGTGCTCCAACACTATCCGGCCATTTGCCGACAAGCCTTCCCAATATGACTTCACCCGCATTGATCTTGCCCGCGTCCATCGCGATCTTCGCAACGGCGATTCCAATGGCCGGAGACGAGTCCACAAACTCCGGCGGCAGATTTTGTGCGCTCACCCAAGCATCTCCGGGGCGGCCCGAGCGCTCCAGCAGTAGCGCCCGATAGTAAATCGCCGGTGGCAGGTTGGGAATTTGTTTCAAGAGAGAATCGATATCGTCCTTGGCCTTCTGATCCTGATTTTGGCTGAGAAATATCTCGATGCGCGCCAGCCGGGCGCGCGCATCGGCCGGCGTTCTCGCCAAAAGCTTGTTTGCCAGGTCGAGCGCGGCGGCATTTTGCTTGAGCGCGCGCAGCAGATTGAGCTGA
>JACMJT010000597.1 GCA_014380505.1 Hyphomicrobiales bacterium
TACCCCGCTTCCAACCACGCAAGCCCTTGCATCAAAATCGATTCGGCGGATTCCAGGAAGCCCGCCGCAAGGACGGAAGCCGGCGCCGCCCCAAGGATAGCGGCGACCGCCAGGGCCAAATCAGGCACGTCAGTCAATCCCCACACTCCAAGCCTACAAAACTGCTCCAGTATGACGGCAGGAACATGGCGCAAACATCGATGATTCCAGGCATTCCGGCCAGCCGGCGGGCAATCCACAAGCCTCAATCCCGTGCACCTTTGCAAGTCGGAGGGCGCTTGCCTTACGCTGTTCATCCGTGGGAGGTCTCCTCCCGCACCGCCCGTGCTCACCTTTTGCGCAACCTGCGATAAAGAACGATGCCCTATACCAGATTACTGGCTTTGGCCTTCATCGCGGGGTTGGCGATCGTCTCGATGCCTCACGGCAAGGCGCGCGCAGTGCCCGCCGGCCAGCCGTGCGACAGCGTCTCGGGGGCCGCTTGCGACAAGGGTCTATGGTGCGAACCTGCCGCCGGAAAATGCATGTCCCAATCCGGCGTCACATCCGGCACTTGTGTCGCGATTCCCAAGCTTTGCATTGCGCGCAAGAACGGAAAAAGTTTTCAACCGGTTTGTGGCTGCAACAGCAAGACCTATTCGAACGACTGTTTCCGGCGCGCCTATCGCGTGGCCAAATTTCACGATGGAAAGTGCTGATGTGTACTGGACGGAGAACACCGCGCGACCCATTGTTCCGCCACATTATTGCCTACAAACTCCCACGGTCCTGCTTCGCAGCAGGAGCGGGATTGCCGGCGCGGACAAGGGCGCGGTGACGAGGCTATCATCACGCGGGGGGTTACGGACCTCCACGGTATCCTTGGGCCGAGAGGAAGGCGATGCCAGCCAATCCGGCGCCGACTGATAACCTGCTGGCTTTGCCCGACGGCACGGAACTCGTCGGCGACTATCGCATCAAGCGGGTGCTCGGTGCCGGCGGTTTCGGCATCACCTATCTGGCCGACGAGAAGGCGCTCGCCCGCCTCGTCACCATCAAGGAATATTTCCCCGCCGATTTCGCCGCCCGCCGGGCCACCAATGCGTCGCCTCGCTCCCAGGAAGTCGCCGGCGACTATCAATGGGGCCTCGACCGCTTCATCGAGGAGGCGCAGACGCTCGCGCGGTTCGACCATCCCAACGTCGTGCGGGTGCACCGCTATTTCCGCGCCAACAACACCGCCTACATGGTGCTCCACTTCGAGGAGGGCGGCAGTTTCAAGTCGTGGCTGAGAGGGCTCAAGCGCGCGCCGCGCCAGGCCGAGCTCGATACCATGGTCGCGCCGCTGCTCGATGCCCTCGAAATCATCCACAAGGCCAATTTCCTGCATCGCGACATCGCGCCCGACAATATCATGGTGCGCAGGGACGGCTCGCCGGTGTTGATCGACTTCGGCTCGGCCCGCGGCCACATCGCCTCCCATTCGCGAACCGTGAGCGCACTGGTGAAGCCGGGCTACAGCCCCTACGAACAGTACGCGACCACCACCAGCAGCCAGGGTCCGTGGACCGACATCTATGCCCTCGGCGCAACGCTCTATCACGCCATCGCCGGCAAACGTCCGCCCGATGCACCGTCGCGCATCGTCAGCGATGAGTATGTGAAGGCAGCCGAAGCGGCATTGAGCTCTTACCGAAGCGGCTTCCTAAGTGCCATCGACAAGGCCTTGAGGCTCGAGGTCGGCGAGCGGCCGCAATCGATCGCCGAATGGCGGGGCGATTTGCTCGCGCCGGAACCCAAATGTGCCCCAGGCCGTCTTGGCCTGCGTCTGCCGATCGCCCGTACGCTCGGCCGCTGGAGCGGCGCGGTCACGCCCGCGCCTTCCAAGGTTGCCTTGCCCGCCCCGCCCGAGGCCACCGTTGCGCTGACCGAGCAGCCGCAGAGCCTCGTCCCTGTGCCGCCGGATGCACCGCAGCCCAAGGGCCAGCTGCTCGATTTCATCGATGCGCTCAAGAAGCATCGCCCGACGATCCTGACGCCGAAGAAAAAGAACCAGGCCGCAACAAAGCCGCCGCGCGAGCCGGTCGCGGCACCGTCGGTTCCACGCGAGCGTGCTGTTACGCTGTCAGAAAGCGATGTGCAATTCGGGCTCGGATACGGTCCTCCTCCTGAACCGCCCCCGCCGCCGGCGAGTGCCCCGCCCCACCCCAAGAAAA
>JACMJT010000598.1 GCA_014380505.1 Hyphomicrobiales bacterium
CCGAATGGGGCATGCATTTGGCCGATGATCTTGAGCGCCTTGTCATATTGCACGATGCCTCGACGATCGCTGCGGTCATTGTCGAGCCCATGGCGGGTTCAACCGGCGTACTGCCACCGCCCAAGGGTTATTTGAAACGCCTCCGCGAGATTTGCGACAAGCATGGCATCCTGCTGATTTTCGACGAAGTGATCACCGGCTTCGGCCGTCTCGGCCACGCCTTCGCCGCCGAACGCTTCGGTGTCGTCCCCGATATGATCACCTTCGCCAAGGGTGTGACCTCGGGTGCGGTACCCATGGGCGGCGTCCTGTGCCGCCAGCACATCTATGATGCCTTCATGAACGGTCCCGACCATGTGATCGAACTGTTCCACGGCTATACCTACACGGGTCATCCGATTGCCGCCGCGGCCGGCGTGGCAACCATGGATGTCTACCGCGACGAAAATCTGTTCGAGCGTGCCCGCAAGCTGGAGAAGGTCTGGGCCGATGCGGCATTCACGCTAAAAGGCAATCCGCTGGTCGAAGACATCCGCACCATCGGCATCGTCGCCGGCATCGATCTTAAGCCCATCGATGGCAAACCCGGCTTGCGAGCTTACAAGGCCATGGAGAATGCCTTCCATGACCATGGCCTGATGATACGTGTATCAGCCGATACAATCGCACTCTCGCCGCCGCTGATCGTCACCGAGAACCAGATCGACGAGATATTCACTGGCAAGCTGCCGAAGATACTGGCGTCCCTCGCCTGAGTTTATGACATGGCCAGAGGCCGGGGAGTGAGGTAGTCTCCGGCCTGAGTGATTCACAAAAGTTGCATCGGGGGGTGCCAGCACATGCAACGGGAGGATTGGCCGGCCATCATTGGCACCGCGATGTTTGCGCTTTTGGCGATGGGCAGCGCCCTCTTCATGCTGGCGGCCGGAGAGGTCGAGGCGACTGTGATCGCGGGCGCGTTGCTCCTGCTTGCCGCTGGCCAGGTGGTGGCGCTCTTCGTCCAGGGGATGCGCAACACTGACCTTGACGAACGCCTGTCGGATCAGGGCCGCAAACTTCGCGCGACGTCCAAGGAGATCGCCTCGATTGTGGACCGCATCGCCTGGATGCAGCAGCAGATCGCTCAACCCATTGGCCGTCCCATCGAGGATCTCATGGAGGAAGTGCGTAAACTTCGCGGCCATGTCGAGACCCTCGCTCGTGATATCGCCAACAGTCCGAAGCCAGCTTCCGAAACCCGTCATGACGCAGCGCCCGAACCGGCGACTCAGCCGAAAGAGGCTGCCACCGGCGACCGGCTCGATTTTCTGCTGGAGCCCGTCGTTGAACTGTCAACCGGTGCTACGGCCCACTACCGGGCCCGGGTCAATATGGTGGGTATCGAGGGGGCCGAAGTTTCCCATGAAGAAATGATGCGCAAGGCCGACGCCGGCGGAGTGCGGGCGGCCCTTGATATCCACATCGTCAAGCTCGCATTGCCGGTGCTGCGGCGCCTGCGCAACAAGCATCCGGCCATGTGCCTGCTCATTCCGTTGGGGGTTGCAACGCTGAAGACCGAGCAGGATGTCACAAGGCTTATGAGGGTGATGGAGGACGATACGGAGACGGCTCGCGGCATTGTCTTCGATATTGCCCATAGCGATCTGGCCGGGTTGGATGCGGGCGGAATCGAAGGATTGGCCAGGCTCGGCAGGCTCGGTATAAAGATGGCCTTGTCCCAGGTTTCAATAGCGGGCCTTGATCTTGCATCGCTCCGCCAATTGGGTGTGCGTTTTCTCGACATCGATGCCGCCGGTTTGAATACGAGGCTGGAGACGGCCCCCGCTTGGGTCGAGTTCGCCCAATTCGCCCGCGCCATGCAGTTCCGGATCATCGGCGGGGGAATTGTATCCGCCGATCAGGCTGAAACCGCCTCCCACATTGCGCGCTTTGGCTATGGACCGTATTTCGCGCCGCCCCGGCGGGTTCGCGCCGATGCCGGTCAAGCCGCCGGCGCCAGCCGCACCCAGGCCGCCTGAACGCACCCATGCGGGAACTGTCCGAGCGTTATCCGGTCTGGTTCTGTGACATCTGGGGCGTCGTTCACAATGGCATTGCGACCTTCCCCTCGGCCATCGAAGCGCTGATCAAGCATCGCCGCAACGGTGGGACGGTTATCCTGGTCAGCAATTCGCCGCGCACAAGCGCCGGCGTCGATCAGCAGCTCGCAGGGATCGGCGTCGATCCGGCGAGCCATGACGCTGTCGTCACATCGGGCGACGTCACTCGAACCCTTGTAGAGACTCACGGAGGCGGCAAGGTCTTTCACCTGGGACCTTCGCGCGATCAATCGATTTTCCACGGCCTTGCTGTCGCTCGCACGGAGCTTTCAGAGGCCCATACGGTGCTGTGCACCGGCCTCTTCGATGACGCCCATGAAACTCCGGGAGACTACGCGCCGCTGCTCAAGGAAATGCTGGCGCGGGAGCTCTCCATGATCTGCGCCAATCCCGACAAGACGGTGCGCAAAGGCAACCGTATCCTCTACTGCGCGGGGAGTCTGGCCGATGCCTATGCGGCGATGGGAGGCAAGGTGCTGATGGCCGGCAAGCCCTATCGCCCGATCTACGATCTGGCCATGCAGGAAGCCTCGAGGATTAGAGGTGGCGCCATTCAGGTCGATCAGGTTCTGGCCATCGGCGACGGCCCGGAAACCGATATAAGGGGAGCTGCCGCCTATGGCATCGACGCTGTTCTTGTTGCAGAAGGGATATCCGACGGACTGGATCGACTGGAACAGGATGTGAAGCGGGCTGTTCCGGATGCCCGGATTGTCACCACGATGCGCCAGCTTGCCTGGCCCGACTAAAGGATCATGCGATGCGTTTGCTGGCCGCCTCCGATGCGGTGCCACGGGATTTGAAGGGAGCGGTTGTCGCCATCGGAAATTTCGATGGCGTCCATCGCGGCCATCAAACGCTCCTCGATGTCACCCGTGCCAAGGCGGCGAGCGAAGGCAGGCCCTGGGGCGTGCTTACCTTTGAGCCGCACCCCCGCACGTTCTTCAAGCCAAGCGAGCCGGTCTTTCGCCTGACGCCAGGCCCCCTCAAGGCGAGACTGGTTGCGGCGCTCGGCGCATCCTTCACCCTGGTGCTGGATTTCAACCGCGAACTCTCCTCATTGGAAGCCGCCGATTTTGCCGTGCGCCATCTTGTGGAGAATCTCGGCGTTGCCCATGTGGTCACGGGCTATGATTTCCATTTTGGGCGCGGCCGCAAGGGCAGCCCATCCTCCATGGTTGAGTTCGGCGCCACCTATGGCTTCGGTGTCAGCATCGTCGAACAGGTGACGGACGAAGGCGATTTGCATTCGCCTTTCTCCTCAAGCTCGATCCGCCAGGCGCTGCGCCACGGCCATGTGAGCGAAGCGTCCCGCGAGCTGGGCTACCACTGGACCGTCATGGGCGAAGTCGTGAAGGGCGACGGCCGCGGGCGCACAATCGGATTTCCCACTCTCAACATCGTGCTGGAACCGGGTGCGGAGCCGTTCCATGGCATTTATGCAGTCCGCGTGCGCGATGCCGAAGTCAAAAGTGCGGTTGCCTGGCAGGGAGCGGGATATTTCGGTGACAGGCCCACCTTCGGCACCGGCCACACGTTTCTCGAAGCCTATCTCATCGGCTTCTCGGGCGACCTCTATGGCCGGACTCTGTTTGTCGAACTCGTCGATCTGATCCGCCCCGACCGCCGTTTTGAATCGGTTGCCGATCTCAGCGCGCAAATGCACAAAGATTGCACCGAGGCCAAGCTCCGGCTTGATCGCCTCGCCGCCGCCAATCCGCTCACGGCTTATCCGCTGGGCCGCCTGCAGCAGGACGGGATGCTGTAGGCCGTTCGTGTCCGGAACCTATCGGGTAAGAGGACGTTATGAAGGCGAATACGAAAGCCGTTGTGATGTTATGACAAGAGCGGCGCTTATCAAGATCATCCTCGGTGTTACAGCGCTCACTGCCGTGTTGCTCATTCTGACTTGGCTATTCGGTGGCTTTGAGGGATTGAGCGCCCATGGCATCGGCGCTTTGATCGCGGGCACGGCGGGCGCCTTGGCCCTTGGCATCGGCCTCATGACGATAATGTTCATCAGCAGCCGAAGTGGACACGATCAAGCCGCTCACGATGCAGCTCGTTCGCACTTCGATCCGCCACGCGCTGATGATTAAAGCTCTGGGAATTCTTCCGGCATAAGAAGCTATGACAAAACCCAAATGTCCTCTCCCCGCTCACGCGGGGCGAGGACAGCTTGAGATCGAGCCTTGCCTATTCACAATTTTCTTAAGGAGTAGGTCTAGGCCTTCTTCTTCGTGCCCTCCGCCGCGGGATCGAGCAGGCGGTGCAGATGCACGATGAAATAGCGCATCTGGGCGTTGTCGATGGTTTCGCGCGCCTTGCCCAGCCACGCTTTGTGCGCCGTCGCGTAATCGGGATAGAATCCCACGACATCGAGCGCCGAGAGGTCCTTGAAATCGACGCCCTTGAGATCGTTCAACTCGCCGCCGAAGACCATGTGGAGGAGCTGTTTCGTCATGTTGCCCTCAACGCTTGAATGAGTGTGCCATGGCGTTTCCTGCCCGCTGCGACCATGCCGTGCTGCCATGCCTGCGGGCGGTTGTAAACATAGCTGCGGCCCGAAAGGTCGCTGGCTTGC
>JACMJT010000599.1 GCA_014380505.1 Hyphomicrobiales bacterium
TCAAGCCAATGGGCTTCGTCCACCGTGAGAAGGTAGCGATTGATGAGACGCTGGTCGATGGGGCATAGCGTGAGCGTTTCAAAGCCCAGCATCTTCCGGTCACCGCCCTTGATTGCACGGGCCTCGTGCACCAGCACAAGGTTTTCAATGCGGATGCCGAAGCGATCCGGTTTGTAGCAGCCCGGCTCATTCGACAGGATCATGCCGGGTTCGAGCGGCGTGCGGTCCGACTTGTTGATGCGTGCGGGACCTTCATGCACCGAGAGGTAAGAGCCGACGCCGTGGCCGGTGCCGTGGTCGTAATCGAGACCGGCCCGCCACAGCGAAGCGCGGGCCAGCACGTCGAGCTGCGAGCCGCAGGTGCCTTCCGGAAAGCGGATACGCGAAATTCCGATCATGCCTTTGAGCACCCGGGTGAAACAATCCATCATCTCTTCCGAGGGTTCGCCCACGGCGACGGTTCGGGTGATGTCGGTGGTGCCATCCTGATACTGGGCGCCGGAATCGATGAGGAAGAGTTCATTGGGCCGAAGCGGGCGGTTCGATTCCGCCGTCACGGAGTAATGTGGAAGTGCTGCGTTGGGCCCGGCGCCCGCGATGGTGGCAAAGGAGATATCCATCAGCATGCCGGTGGCTTCGCGAAATTCCTTGAGCTTTCCGGCAACCGAAAGTTCCGTGAGGCCGCCCTTCGCGGCCTCCGTCTCAAACCAGAACAGGAAGCGTGCCATGGCCACACCATCGCGCGCGTGGGCGGTGCGGGCTCCTTCCTGTTCGATTTTGTTCTTCTTCGCCTTGGGCAACACACAAGGATCCGTGCCGTGGACGATCCGCGCGCCGGACTTCTTCAGGATATCGCGAATGCGCGCTGGCGCCCAGGCGGGATCGATCTGCACTTTGGCCTTCTTCCGCCCCAGGCCTTTCAGCGAGGCTTCAATTCCGGCGGGATCGCGCACGACAGCAATCGCCTTGAGGTGAGCTCGCACATCTTCGGGAAGTTTCGCTGACTCGATGAAAAGCTCCGCTTTTCCCTTGCGGTGCAGTATTGCGTAGGCAAGCGCCACGGGTGTGTGTGGCACATCGAAACCACGAATATTGAACACCCAGGCCACCGAATCCGGCAGGGTGAGAACCACCGCGTCGGCCGCCAGCTCCTTTGTGACATCCTTCAATTTGTCCGAAGCTATGCGCCCGGCAAATTGCGTGGGCTGGGTGGCGATCGGCACGCTGGGCCGCGTGGGCTGCTCCGCCCAGATGGTGTCAACAGGGTTGGAGGCCACGGGCACGAGCTTGGCGCCCGCCTTGGCGCAGGCCGCGGCGAAGCGTTCGGCCTCGCCGACGGTTAGCAACCAGGGATCGAAGCCCAGAGTGTCGCCTTTTTTCAGGTTCTTCTCGATCCACTTGGCAGGGGGCTCATCGACGAGATGCTGGGGTTCGAACGTCTTTGTATCGACTTGAGCGCGTACCTGGATGGTGTAGCGGCCATCCACGAAGATGGCGCCCTTCTTGAGCGTCAAGATCGCCATGCCCCAGGAACCGGCGAAACCAGTGAGCCAGCGCAGCCTTTCGGCATAGGGTGCCACATACTCACCCTGGAATTCGTCCTGCCTTGGAATGATGAAGCCGGAAAGCTTGCGTTTCTTCAGTTCAGCGCGAAGGGCCGCGACACGGGCCGATCTATCCGTGGATATTGTTGCCATTTTTCCCAGAAGAATCCTTACGCAAGATGTGGACGATTAGTTTCACTTTGAATTCTCACAAATTGTTAATCGCCGTTTTGAATTGAAAAGGCAACCGTTCACGCAATGACTCCGTTAACCGGTCATCCCACGACGGGATTGTTCAAAACATGGAGATCGCTATGACATTTCGCAAATCGCTTCTTGCGGCAGCCGCTTCTGCCGCTCTCGGCATTTCGGCCCTCGCCAGCCCGGTCTTTGCTGAAAACCCGATGGTGGGTGGCTCTGAAATGTTCCCCGAGAAGAACATCGTTGAAAATGCAGTAAATTCCAAGGACCATACGACATTGGTTGCCGCGGTAAAGGCTGGCGGCTTGGTCGACACACTGTCGGGTGCGGGCCCGTTCACGGTTTTCGCGCCGACCAACGAGGCTTTCGCCAAGCTGCCGGCGGGCACCGTCGACACCTTGCTGAAGCCCGAGAACAAGGACCAGCTCACCAAGGTTCTTACCTATCATGTGGTGCCGGTCAGCGCGATGAGCGATGCCATCAACAAGATGATCAAGGATGATGGCGGCAAGCATGAAGTAAAGACGGTGAGCGGCGACACGCTCACGGTCATGTCGAAGAACGACAAGATCATGATCATGGACGAGAGCGGCCAGACCGCGACCGTGACCCAGGCTGATGTCAAGCAGTCGAACGGTGTGATCCACGTGATCGATACGGTTCTTTTGCCGAAGTAAGACGGCCCAGGAGCATCCGGCGCATCGCCTGCGGGCGATGCGCCGGAATTTGACTTGCATCGAGAGTTGACGTGATCCATATTTCCGCGATCGACACTTGGGCCGGACGATTGGCCGCTTCGCTACCCCTATGGGTACCGCACGCAAGACTCCCCCATCTATCGAAAGCGGGTCTTTTGGCGTGGCAAGCAACATTCCTCGAGGCCTTCCGGCAACCCAACTGAAGGACGATCCCATGAATACGGGTACTGTGAAGTGGTTTAACGAGCAAAAGGGCTACGGTTTCGTTCAGCCCGACAACGGGCAGAAGGACGTTTTCGTCCACATTTCCGCTGTCGAACGCGCCGGTTTGCGCACGCTGAAGGAAGGGCAGAAGGTTTCCTTCGAAATCGTCACCGACAAGCGCACGGGCAAAAGCTCGGCCGGCAATCTCCAGGCAGTATAATACCGGTTAGACCGCTTCTACCGTTTGATGCCCGGCCTTTTGGCCGGGCATTTTGTTTGTTGCGACGCAATATGTCACCTAATTGTCGCTTATGCGTATTTTGCATGCAATATTGAGGGAATCGGGTTGAGTAAACCCCCTTTGATCATCAAAAGATAGTATTTTCTGTCACAAACAAAGATATAATATCGTCATATTTCAGAGCTATAGCCGTCCATATGGCGACAGTTAACAGAAGATGAATTTGGTATGCAGAATTTGCATATTAGAGACGTCTTTACGAGTGTGGAATGGCTGACAATCTTGACCTATATCTCAACAGGACATTGTGCGTCGCACAAATATGAATGCAAGGAGAATGAACATGACCACCATCATCCGCGGGCGCGAAATCGTCCTTAGCAGGAGCGCAAAAAGTTCTACGGGACTTATGGGCCGCATCCGCACCTTTTTTGCGCGCAGCCGTGCTGAGGAGCAGCTTTCCCAGCTTGATGACCGGCTTCTCGCCGACATCGGCCTGAAGCGTTCCGAAATCAGCCGCATGGTGTGGGGCAACTAGGAGCCCTCGCCGGACGTTTGTGCGCCGTGGTAGAATTCACGATGCACAGCGTTCGCTCCGATCCAACTGACGGCACAATTGATTGTCTCGTGGTTGGAGCGGGGCCTGCCGGTCTTACGGCGGCAATCTATCTGGCGCGTTTCCATCTGTCGGTTCTCGTCGTTGACGATGGACGGAGCAGGGCTGGCTTGATCCCTCTCGCACGCAATCACCCCGGCTTTCCTGATGGAATTACCGGGGCTGAACTTCTGGCGCGCACGCGGGCTCAGGCCGAGCGGCATGGCGTTCGTCTTGCCGCAGCGGAGATCATTTCCCTGGAATCAGAAGCGGGCCTGCTTCTGGGCAAAACCACTGGCGCCGCCATCCGGGCGCGAACAGTCCTGTTGGCGACGGGCGCCTTAAACCGGCGCCCGGCCATGCCCGATGACGTGCATGATGAGGCTCTGGCCCGTGGCCTGCTCCGATATTGTCCTATCTGCGATGGCTATGAAGTGACCGATCGGCCGATTGCAATAATTGGAACCGGCGTGCACGCGGTGGGAGAAGCAGAGTTCCTGCGCAGTTATACTCCTGATGTGACGTTGATCACGCCGAACGGTGCTCACGACCTCGACGCGGCCCAACGATCGCGCCTGAAATCAGTAGGGGTCA
>JACMJT010000600.1 GCA_014380505.1 Hyphomicrobiales bacterium
AGAAGCATCACAGTGAAGGTGCAGACTGAACTCGCAATCCCCACGAGCGCCACGGCGACCATCGCTCCGCCGGCCGCTTTCACGAATCCGCCCGCCAGCACGGCGATGCCTAGCGCCACCGGCACCGCCCATTTGCTCCGCCACACCCACGCGCAGAGCACGCCGATCAGTAATCCTGTCGGCCCCGCTGTCCAGCGATGGCCGTGTTCGAGACGCATCATCATGTCCTCCCACCAGCCGTGCGGATTTACCGAACCGTGGCTTAGCGGCCAATCGGGAAACGCCATGCCCGCACCCGCCGTGGTGGTGTGCCCGCCAATGAAGATGAGCAGAAACGTGAGCCCGACCACCAGCTTGGCGAAGCGCGCCAGCCACGGGCTGTCGTCTGCGGATGGAGGTGCGGTGCGAGTCACGAGGCAGAGCGGTGAATGGAGTGCGAGCCAGCGGCCACGTTTCGGAGGCCGCCAGCAAAGCAAAATCCGGTCACTGAGCAGCGGGTGCGGGAGCCGGAACCGGCGCGGCCGCCGCCGCGGGCTGGGCGAGTTCCGGGTGTTGGAGCTGAATAGCGTCCTTCATCCACGCATCGTATTCAGCCTGGTCTTCGACGATCATCATCGACCGCATCGCGTAGTGCCCGGCACCACAAAGCTGCGAGCAGACGATTTCGTATTGCCCCTTCACGATCGGGCGGAACCACGCCGGGATGCTGGAGCCGGGAATGGCGTCCTGCGAAATGCGCATGTGCTGCAAACCGAGGCCGTGGATCACGTCTTTCGAGGAGATATCGATCACGGTCGGCTTGTGGTTGACCAGGTGCAGTTCGTTCCGCGAGACGATGTCGTCCTTGCCCGCAGGGTCGTTCGGGTCAATGCCGACCGCGTTGCTGCCGGTGACAAACTCCGCCTTCTGACGCCCGAAGACGCCATCCGGTCCCGGATAATGGAAGTTCCACGCAAACTGCTCGGCGATCGCGCGAACCCGCAGCGCCTTGCTCGCATCCGGAAAAGACTCCTGCGTCACTCGCTTGCCCCAGAGCGGGATGGCGAAGCCGAGGAGCAGCACGGCTTCGACGAGCACGACGCTGAACTCGAGATGCGCCGAGGCCTTGCTGTGGACACCGTGGTAGTTGGCCTTGGGGCTGCGCGAACGATGGAAGCGCCAGATGGTGAAGAGGAAAAACGCCGTCCAGCCAACGAAAAGGACAGTCATGAACCAGTGGCAGACTTCCAGCGTGTGGTCGATGAGGTAGCCGTGTTCGGAAGCGTTGGGCACAATGCCCAGCAGTTTGTTGATCATGGTCTAGGAAAGCGCGTCCGTGGGATCGGTATCATCGGAAGGACCGGTATCCGGGACGCTGGAACCGGCGGTGGCGCGCCGCGAAAGATAGTAAGCAAAGGCAACGAAGGAGCCAAGCATCAGCGAAATGAAACCGAGCATGAGAAAGATGGCGGCGTTGATCGCTCCGGCGGTCTTCGAATTTGGATCACCCATGCAGGCGGTGCAGGCATTCGCAGCAATGGGGAGGTGCGTAAGGATCACGGCGAGCACCACGGAAGTAGCTGCGGGTAAAGTGCTGCGTCTCATACGATAAGTTTCCGACTCTTGCGGATGAAATAAATGCCGTAGGCGATCAGAGCCGCTGCGGTCACGCACGCGCCGATGCCAAAGGCCGGTGCCACTCCATTGGCAAACGACCACACCGCGCAACCGATCGCGAGCAGGATCGAGAGGACAATGAAGAAGATATGGAAGCCTTTGAGCGACATCTAGTGCTTGGTAGTTTCGGTCCCCCAGATCGGGTCAACCCACGCGAGC
>JACMJT010000601.1 GCA_014380505.1 Hyphomicrobiales bacterium
ACGCGGCCTGCAATCTTGCGCGCCGTCTGGTGGCCGAGATAGGACATCATGGCGACACCGGAGCCGTTGCAGCCCAGCGCATAGTGCAGATTGTCGAACTTCCCCATGTGCGGAACTTCATCGATCGTGAAGGCGACGTTGCCGGTCCATGCGTGGGTGATTTTCGTGCCATGCAACTGCGGGAAGCGGTCCAGCATGAAGCGGTAGAGGATAGGCGCGGTCTCGACCGGATTTGTCCGCCCGAACTTGGCGCGGCCGCCGAAAATCAGACGTTTGCCGTCCGGCGACATGCGGTAATAGGTGAGCACGCGGCGCGTATCGGCGAAGGAGCGGTTTCTCGGGCTGATCGAGGCCGCGATCTCCGGCGGCAACTCCTCAGTGGCGATAATGTATGAGCCCATCGGCACAACGCGGCGCTGCAACTGTGGCGTAACAGCGCCGGTATAACCGTTGGTGGCGATGATGACGTCGCCCGCTTCGATGACGCCACGCGGAGTTTCGACCTGCCAGCCCGCGCCAGATTCCGTGAGTTTGGTCACGGGAGTATTCGAGGCAATCGGCACACCCCGTTTGGCGCAGAGATCGAGCAGGCCTTTGAAATAAAGTGCTGGATGCAAGTGCGCGGCGCGGCCCACCACCATGCCGCCGCGATAATAATCCGAACCGATTTCCTCGCGCTGGCGTTCGGGCGGCACGATATAGGCGTCCGCTTTCGCGTAGGCGTTGAGCGTATGGACCTTCTTGGCCATGGCATCAAAGTGGCTCTTGCACCAGGCGCCGAGGAAATAGCCTGTCCTGGTCCAGCCGCAGCCGATCTTCTCGCGGGCGATCAGGTCTTCCACGAGGCTGAAGGCATCGGCGGCGTCGGCAAGAAAGGGGGCCGATTCTTCCTTGGTCATTGCCTTGGCGATATAGCGCTTGCCGACGTTCACGCCGCCCGAAACGATGCCGCCGTTGCGTGTCGATCCGCCGAAGCCAGGTTCATTGGCATCGAGCACGATACAGTCGATACCCTGACGCGAAAGTTCCAGCGCCGCGTTGAGCCCGGCATAGC
Organism: Hyphomicrobiales bacterium; assembly: GCA_014380505.1. The sequence goes on from JACMJT010000601.1 coordinate 1,055, forward strand.
CAGCGCCGACAATGGCGACGCGGACTGTCTTCGGCAGTTCCACACCCGGCAGCGGCTTCGGCTCATGGGCCTCCCACCAATAGGGGCGGGGTTTGAAATCCTTGTGGAAGATGGTTTCGGTCATGATTGCTGCATGGCTTCTCCCCAGCGGTCGCTGAACACGAGAGATTGCATGTCGAGGCGCTTGCGCCAACCTCTCGCTTCGAGTTCCGGCGTCTGATGCAGCTCTTCCACATAGCCGAGGCAAAGATAGGCGACCGGCACCACATGGTCAGGCAGGCCCAGGATATGGCGGATGTCGGACTCGTTGAAGATACTGACCCAGCCGACGCCCAACCCTTCGGCGCGGGCGGCGAGCCACATGTTCTGCACGGCGCAGACCGTCGAGTAGATATCGGTGTCACGATTGTGGGTGCGGCCGAGGACATGGGGACCGCCGCGCTCACGATCGCAGGTGATGCACAGGTTGACGGGCGCTTCGCCGATGCCTTCGAGCTTCAGCGCCGAGTAGAGGGCAAGCCGTTCGTCTGCGAACAATCGCGCCGCCTCGCCATTGGCTTTGGCAAAGGCGGACTTGATCGCGATCTTGGTGTCTTGCGCCGTGATGACGATGAAGTTCCACGGCTGCATGAAGCCGACAGAGGGCGCGTGATGCGCGGCGAGCAGCAGGCGCTGCAATGTTTCGGCGGGAACCGGGCGGGGCAGGAACTGGCTCCGCACATCGCGCCTGGTGAAGATGGCGCGGTAGACGGCGTTCCGTTCCTCGCTGGTGAAGGGCCCCGCCGCGGCGAGGTTGCTGGACGTATCGTGCATCATGGTTCCCCTTGCGATGCGGTTGTGCTGCGTCCCGCCCGTCCATGCGGAGCCGCTTACTTGCCTGGCCGGTCTTCTGACTTCGGCTTCATCCGGGGCAGCGCCTTCCCGGCTCTTGTCCAGCCAGTGGCCTCCGCCACCCCGTCCACCTTACAGCGCTGGGCACGCCGCGGAATTGCACCGCGTTCCCGATTCTCCAGTTCGCGAACTGGCACCAAGCATTGGTGAGGTTAGAGGGCTACTGGGCAGCGGGCAAGGGCGCTCTTTCGCTCTGCGCCGCCGCTTCCGCGAAGATCCAGTCTCGGAAGGCCTTGATCATGGGATTTTGGGCGGCGAGTGGCGTGATCACGTAGTAGGCGAATTGCGGCGGGCTCTTGAGGCTGAGCTCGAAGGGCTTGACCAGGCGTCCTGCGGCGAGATCGTCGGCGGTCAAGGTCGTTTCACCCAGCGCCACCCCTTGGCCGTCGATAGCCGCCTGGATCGCCAGCGACGAGTGGCTGAAATGCAGGCCCCGCGTCTCATTGAAATCCGTAACGCCCGCCGCCAGCATCCACATGCGCCAGTTGGGCCAGACCGCGTCCTGTGCGTCCCACGCGACATGAATGAGCGTATGGGCCAGCAGATCGCGCGGCTCCCGGATGGGCTTGCGGCCCTTCAGCAGCGCTGGGCTGCACACCGGAAACAATACGTCTTCGAAGAGCTTTTCGACCTTGAGGCCCGGATAATTGCCCTTGCCGAAGCGGATAGCCACATCGACATCGTCGCGGTCGAAGTCCAGCGTGGTGGAGGAGACATCGACCCGCACGTCGGCGCCCGGCATCGCCGCCAGAAACCGGTCGAGGCGGGGCACCAGCCATTTCGCCGCGATCGAAGGCGAGGCCGTGACCCTGATCTGGGTGGGATTCTCCAATTGCCGGATGCGTTGGAGGGAGCGGGTGAGGCCGGCAAGCGCATCGGCGATGGCGGGCCGCAGGATTTCTCCCTGACGGGTCAACTGCATGGTGCGGCTGGTACGCAGGAACAGGCTGACGCCGACCTGATCCTCGATTTCCTTGATCTGGTGGCTAACGGCGGCCGGGGTGACGTTGAGCTCGGCGGCAGCCTTGGTGAAACTCAAATGCCTGGCGGAGGCATCGAAGGCTTTAAGGGCCTGTAGTCCGGGAATGAAACGCAGCATGGGATCTTCAAACGGTTTTTGAGGATATCGATAAAACTAGTCGTTTGAACGGGATTCTACAATCACTTATCTTTGGGTCATCGAAGAATTGTTAACAAGGATTGAAGATCATGACCCGCCACACCTCTCCCTTCTGGACCACCCTGGGCACGGCTTTGCAGTTTTTCAGCAACAGGCCGCACACTGAGACGGGCCTCCAGATTCTGCAACGGGACTACAACCGCATCATGTTCGAAAACCGGCATTGGCTGCTGTAGTCCGATACCATTATTCCCCGCCGGGCTCGTTCCGGCGGGGAACCCAACGACAATTGTACATACGGAACGCCTCCCTGTAAGTCTCTCAACAGGGGAGATTCCGTATGCATGGAATAATTCACTCGGAGCTTAAAAAGTTCGTCGAAACCAAACATGGCGCTAACGCCTGGAAAGCCGTCCTTCAAGAAGCCGGATTTGAGAACAAAGTATATTTATCCAATACCGTCTATGCGGACGAAGAGGCCATCGCTATCGTTACCGCGGCCTCCAGGCTCACTGGCACGCCGCCGGAAGACATTCTAGAAAACTTTGGCGAGTTCATTGTTCCCGCCCTGATGAGCACCTTCCGGCCGATGACCAAGTCGACGTGGAAGACAATGGATCTGCTCCTGAACACCGAGGAGACAATCCACAAGGCCGTTCGCATCAAAAATCCAGGTGCGCAACCGCCTCGCCTGAAGTTCAAACAGACGGGGCCGAACACGCTGCGATTCAACTACAACTCCTGGCGCCGGATGTCTTCGGTGGCGAAAGGCATCATCAAGGGAGTGGCGAAGTACTATGGAGAGACCGTAGATATCCAGGAGCGTAAGGGACCCGGCGGCAGCAGTGAAATGGATATTACGATAAACTAGAGTTGTTGTCGTTGGACGGCGATTCTTTTCTCTCCATGGCTGGGCATTCCCCTAATCTGTCATCGCCGGACTCGTTCCGGCGATCCATTGCTCCGTTGATGGGATGACTGAGCCTTGGTCACCATGGGTCCCCGCAACAAGTGCGGGGATGACAGTTGTGTGGAGCAGCTCAGACTGTCCCCCTATCCCGGCTGTCCGATCTCATCCAGCATTGCGGTGAACCAACAGGTCTTCACATCGAAGCGCTTGCCGCCCTTGATGCGGGTAAATTCAATGGCGCGGAGTTCGTTGCCGCGTTCCTCGTCATGGCCGATGACACCGGATACTCCCTTCAATCCGCAGTCCACTGCCACATTCACCATCGCGCGGATCAGGTCGAGATCGGCGGCGTTGGCGGCGGCGGACCTGGCGAAATAGCCGGACTTCTGCACCAGCGTTTTATCGGCGCCGATCTGTTTGGCAAACTGTTTGCCGAACCAGTCGCCGACTTTCACCGTGTCGAGCCGCACATGGCCGAAGGCATCGCGCTCGACCGGCTCGCCCTTGGCTTCCAGCTCCTTGACAATCTCGGCCACGGCTGCACCTTCGCTGACAAAAATGCTAACGCTATCCTTCTCATCCATCACTTTCCTGAGGCGCTTGGCTTCGGCGGCGATGTCAATCGTCATTTCGGGGAGATAAATTGCGTCGATATCCTTGTGGCGCTTGCTCAGATTGAAGGCGGGTAGGAACTCCAGACCATTGAGCCGTTCGCGCCAGTCCCTCGCCGTCGCCGCCGTAAGCCAGCCGCAGTTGCGGCCCATGACCTCATGGATAACGAGCTGGCGCGACGATGTGCTCTGCTCATTCACCACATTCTCGAAGAAGATCGCACCCTGTTCGGCGGCGGTGGCGGCTCCGAGTGTCTGGCGGATGGGGATGACATCGTTATCGACGGTCTTGGGCAGGCCGACGACGGTGAGGTTGTAATTGTTTCTGGCCAGCCAGGCCGCGAGATCGGCGGCGGTGGTGTTGGTGTCGTCGCCGCCGATGGTGTGAAGAATGGTGATGCCGTCCTTGATCAGGCGGTTGGCGGCGACGGCGAGCGGGTCTTCGCCCTCTTTCACGAGGCCACGCTTCACGGCGTCCGCCACGTTGGTGAGCTTCACGCGGCTGTTGCCGAGGGGCGTGCCGCCGTGTTTGTGCAGCACATGGGCGCCGCGCCGCACCTCGGGCGTTACCGGGATGGATTTGCCCAGCAGCAGGCCCTTGTAGCCGGCGAGATAGCCTATCATCTCCGCGCCCGGTGCCACTTCGCTGTAGCGCTCGATGAGGCCGCCTACAGCGGACGAGAGGCAGGGCGCCAGGCCCCCTGCGGTGAGCATGGCGATCTTGTGCTGGCGCATGGGGGCTCCGTCAAAGGGGTGTTGCACGGCAGCACTAAGCAGTCTGGCGTGAATGTGCAACATCCGTCGGGACGCGGTTTTTGATGCTCAGCCCCTGCTTTTTGACGATGGCCTAACAGCGGCCTCACGCCCGCCTGACGCGCCCCGCCTATGGTCTCCCTGTCAGATGCAGCCGGATACTCCGGCGCGCCGGCAAAGGGACCAGAGGGAGATTGCCATGACCACACTACAATCGATCAACACCGGACACGCACCAGCTGCCCCCATCGTTGCGCGTCTGTCAGCCACGATCCGCAGCCTCGCCGAAACCATCCGCTTCCGTCAACGCATGGCCCGCGACCTGGCGGTGCTCCGCGCACACGACTCTTACATGCTTGCCGATATCGGCCTGAGCCAGTTTCACCTGATGCCCGATGAGGCGCAGGAAGCGCTCTATCGCCGCCTCTCGCGGCACGCTTGAGCAAAGGAACACGACAATGCGTTTCGATCTGCTCGATGAATATGCATCCGCTTACACTTTGCGCTGCCGCGAAAACTCGAGGGAACAGCCTCCCGCCCGGTCAGGCCAAGATCGCATCGCACGGCGCGCCGCGCTGGCCGTGATTGTCTTGATGATTGGCATTTCGACCGGTACTGCCTGGCTTGGATATTGACACCCCGTGCTAACTGTCGAAGCCGGCCTTGCGCAAGGCGTCGTGAAAGAAACCCATAGCGGCTGGGTCGGCAAAGGGCATTGTTACTGCGAAGACCTCAAGGCTGACATGTGGATTGGCTGTTTTCATGAGTCCCACATGGCGATGGGCCTCGTCGAGGTTTCCGGTAACGGCGTGAGCCGCCGCCAGGAGGGCAAGCGCACGGTAGTTATAGATCGAGCCGTTGTCCAAGGCGCGAATTGCTTCGTCAAAGAGTTTGTTGAAGAAGAGTATCTTGCCGTGCATATAACGTATCCAGGGGGGTGGGTAAGTATCGCGGCGCAGGACTTCATCGATCATTGCAAGTGCTTCCGCATTGCGACCGGTATGCAGGAGAAGGTTTGCGTAGTCGGCGCTGACATTCACTTCAAGCGGGTTGAGTTCAGCCGCCCGGCGCAAATGAAATTCGGAACGATCGGATTTGGCCATATAATTCAGGGCCGTGCCGGTGGCGTGATGAGCCATGGCCTCGTTGGGATCAAGCGCCAGTGCCCGTTCCGCGCTGACGAGTGCCTGTTCCAGGAATGCCCGGTCGGCGGTGAACCAGAATTTTCCGAGCATGCCGATACCCAGCCACGCATGGGCGAGGGCGAAGCCGGGATCGCGTTCGACGGCCTTGGCGAAGAATGGCTCGGAGGCATCCTCCTTGCCCATGTTGCAGAGATCGCGGCCCCTGAGGAAGTAATCGTAGGCCGACCAGTTCTCGGTCGGCTTGCGGTGAGCCGATGAAGCGCCCTCCGTGACCAGCCGTCCGCCCAACGCAGTCACGATCCGCGCTACAACCTCGTCCTGGACCGAGAAGATATCGGCTGCCTCGCGGTCATAGCGTTCGCCCCACAGCAGGTTCTCCGTCGCACCCTCCAGAAGCTGGCAGGAGATGACCAGCCGTGTCCCGTTCTTGCGGGCCGCGCCCTTCACCACATATCGCGCTCCAAGCGAGCGCGCGGCTTCGCCGCTTTCTATATCGCTGTTCTGAAACCGAAAGGCGGCCGACCGCGCCGCGACTTGCAGTTCCTTGAACCGCGCAAGCTGAATGATGATGTCTTCGGTGATGCCGTCGCTGAGATATTGCTGGCCGGGGTCGCCGCTCAGATTGGCGAAGGGAAACACCGCAATCGATGGTTTCCCGTGAGTCGAAACTCCGCTGGCCACAGTTGCCGCAGGTTGCGCCGGAGTATCCGCGAACTGG
>JACMJT010000602.1 GCA_014380505.1 Hyphomicrobiales bacterium
GGGCATCGGCGTTCCCGAATGCGCATCCCACACGAGTGCCGAGCCTTGCGCGTTCCGGGCAAACAGGCCGTCATCGGCTGCACCCTCGTTCTCGATCACCAGCCAGGGCGCGTTGGTGAAGCGCAGCAGATATTCGCCATCGATCTTCTGTGCCGAAAGTAGTTCATGAATCAACGCGCCTACGAACAGCCCATCGGTGCCGGGGCGGATGCCGATCCATTCGTCCGCAATGGCCGAATATCCCGTGCGGATCGGATTCAGCGAAACGATCTTGGCGCCCCGTGCTTTGAGCTTGCCCATCCCTGCCTTGAGCGGGTTCGACGCGTGATCCTCGGCCACGCCGAACAGCAGAAAATATTTGGTGTGCTTCCAGTCCGGCTCGCCGAATTCCCAGAACGAGCCGCCGAAAGTGTAAAGCCCCGCCGCCGCCATGTTGACGGAGCAAAAGCCGCCGTGGGCCGCATAGTTGGGCGTGCCGAACTGCGCCGCCCACCAGCCGGTGAGGCCCTGGCTTTGATCGCGGCCCGTGAAGAACGCGAGTTTCTTGGGATCGGTGTTGCGCACTTCCGACAACCACATGGTTGCCGTGCGCAGCGCCTCTTCCCATTCGATCTCGCGGAATTCACCGGAGCCACGCTCGCCCACGCGGATCAACGGCTTCGACAGCCGCGCCGGCGAATAGTGCTGCATGATGCCAGCCGCCCCCTTGCCGCAGATCACACCCTTGTTGACGGGATGGGCCCTGTTGCCGTCGATGTACTTAACCGTGCCGTCCTTCAAATAGACTTTGATCCCGCAGCGGCAGGCGCACATGTAACAGGTGGTGGTCTTGATCTCGTCCCAGGTCTTGGGCGAGGTGTCGACGGCGGGTTCGGTCATGGACTCGCTGGCTCGTTCGGCTGCCAGCGGGTTTAACCGTTCCCAATCCGCGAAGATAGATACAACCTGTCACAGTACGCTCGTTCAAGGACGAGTTAGACCTTTAAACGGGGCTTTATATCCTCCAGAGAGACATGGCCCAGAAAACCGCCGGCGCTCTTTGCTGGTTTGTCGTCTTCGATCGCGTGGGCGAAGATGACGGCGGGATCGGTTTCCAGTTTTTGGATATGCCGGTACAGCTTGGGATAGTCGCGTTGATCGACCATTTTAGCACCGGTCGAGGCCAGGAACGGCACCCAGCGCGCGATGCCGGCAAAGTAGGCATCGGCGATCGTTCGCCTGTCTCCCGCCAGCCATTTTCCATCGCCGATCATCGCCTCAAGAGCGGCGTGGGCTTTTGCCACTCCCTTCCGGCCAATATCCCGCAACATCTTTTGCACCGACGGGTCTTTCTCGCCCTTCAAATCCATGTCGAACGCCTCGAAAGCCGGTGCGAAGGACGACCAGTAGTCGGTGTTCACGAAGGCCAGAACCTGGTTGAGATGGTCAAACTCCGGCGTTCCCTGGTCGTATGTCAGCCCCTTGCTCCGGTCGCGCCAGGCCAGATGATGCAGGATCGCGGCGCTTTCGGTCAGCGTCTTGCCGTTCTCCAGCAGCAGCGCCGGCACCTTTTGAGCCGGGTTTAGGTGCGTATAGAAATCGGTTTTGGTATCGCCCGGCAGGTCCAGGCGAAATAGCCGATAGGGTTGGCCCAGCCATTCAAGGGCTACGATCGATCCGAACGAACTTGCCGCGTGATTTCCGTAAAAAAGGACGGGTTCCATTATTCTCTCCTAATTGCAAAGTTGACTAGAGGAACCCAAATGGAGAGCTGCGCGTTGGCTTAAAAGAACGCACAAAAATGTCAGATAGTTACAAATATTATCCGGAGCGAGACGATGAAGACCACCGTATCCCAATGCCCGATAGAAGATGCCATGCGGCTCCTCGGCGGGCGTTGGCGGACATTGCTGATCTACTATCTGATCGACGGCCCCAAGCGTTTCAGCGATCTCCGCCGCGATAATCCCACGATTTCCCATCGCATGCTGGCGCTTGACCTTCGCGAACTTGAGTCGGCGGGTGTCATCTCCCGGACCGTCTATCCAACGGTGCCTCCCCAGGTCGAATATGAACTCACGAGCGATGGGAAAAAATTGGTGCCGTTGGTCAACGCGCTCGGCGATTGGTGGGAGGACCTCCAGGGCCGGCGCATGACTATCGTCCAGGGCGATGCGGTTTCCGATAGCGCCGTGCAGCGGGCGCGGGCCTGACCCGGCAGTCAAACCCCTACCCGTCTTGCAGCCTGGGGGCTAAGCGTCATCCATGGACGGGATTCATCGCGACAACCGCGTATTATCAATTGCCTGCATACTTGCGGCGGTAGGTTTCGCCTCGACGCAGGATGCCATCGTCAAGGGGATGGCAGAAAATTTCTCCGCCTATGAAACGGTTGTTTTACGTTGCGTGGGCTCGTTTCCCATACTTGCCGTGCTCCTGCATCGCGAGGGCGGCTTTCGGCTGCTGGCGACACCGCTTCTCGGCCGCGTGTTGCTGCGTTCCATCATTTTATGCGTGGGTTATTTTACCTTCATACTATCGATCGCGACGATGCCGATTGCCAATTCAGTGGCAATTTATTTCACCATGCCGTTTTTCGTTGCTGGCCTGGCGGGTCCGATCCTCGGCGAGCGGGTGCGCGTTCACCGCTGGCTAGCCATTCTCGCAGGGTTCATCGGTGTCCTGATCATGGTACGCCCCGGTGCCGGCGTATTCGAGCCCGCAGCCATTCTGGCGCTTATCTCAGCCTTCGCTTACGCCGTTGGCCAGATGCTCGGGCGTCCCATCGCCCAACAAGTGCCGCTTGCCGTAATCGCCACGTGGCAGACCGCAGTGTTTTTCGCCGTGGGACTTCTGCTTGCGCTCGTGTTCAACAGTTTCGATTTCAGCGGGCTCAGCCACAAAAGCCTGGTGTTCCTGTCCCGGCCCTGGGTTTGGCCGGGCCTCACCGATAGTTTTGTTTTGATCGGCAACGGCATCCTCGCGGCATTCACCATGATCCTCTTCGTCTCCGCGTATAAATATGCCGAGTCGAATTTCGTGGCGCCCTTCGAATATTCATCGATGATCTGGGCCGTGACCTACGGGCTCCTCTTCTTCGGCGATTTCCCCGATGGCTTCACCTGGATTGGTGCTGCGGTTGTGGCCACGGCTGGCATACTGATGGTCTGGCGCGACCGGCAACTCGACCGCGCCATCGTTCACAACCCGTAGGCGCGCCAAAGACGGTCCGCGAGAGAGTTTCGCGGAAACGGCGCTTCGGCATCCACGCCACGCTTGGCCCAGATCGAGGCATACATGTGCATGAAGGGCGAAGGTGGCGGGTCCCGCTCCTCAAGGAAATAGCCGGGAACGTTCCACCAGGCGACCGGGTCCACGGCTTCGGGCGGCAAAATGTGAACGCCGTGATCCGGCTGGTCCAGCATCAGGCGCGTCAGCAGATGGGGTCCCACATTCTCCCATGTGCGTTCGCGCGGCACGATTGATTCCACCGCCGAGGCGGCCCGTTGCCAGAGATCGCCGTCACATGGAGACGGATTTGCCATGAAGCAATTGGTGACCTGGGTGAGCCCCTCACCCGTGGCGCTTGCTTCCCGGTGGCGGAACGGACGGCGCTTTTCAGAAGCAACCAGCGGCATCGCCGGAATATCGGGCGTGCCATTCAATGCCACGATGTCCATGTCCGACCACACGCCGCCCTGGGTGGCCAGCACATTGTAGCGGAACAGGCTGGTGAGGGCGGCGAAGCTTCCCTCGTGGGGCGCCAGTTCAGCGGCATCACGGAGCTCCGCGCCGCACTGTTGCAGGGGCTGCGTGTCATAGCTCCACAACGTCACGCGGTAGCCATGCTTCAGAAAACTCGCAAGGCTCAAGCGCGCAAGGCGTGAAAGTTCGCCGGAAACCCAAAGCATGTGAATGGGAAGCGGCTTCAGCATGGGCATGTCAAATCGGATAACCCGCCCATGCCTTCACCGTCCTCAGCGCCAGCGCCGATTGAATGCGCTGGACGCCGGGAAGCCTGGAAATGCGCGAACGATGGATGCGCTCATAATCGGCCGCATCGGTTGCGACAATGCGCAAGAGATAATCGAACTGCCCGCTCATCAGATGGCATTCGACAATTTCCGGCACCCGCTGCACCGCCTTCTCGAAGCGCTCGAAGGCCTCCTCGGTTTGCGCGGAGAGCGAGACTTCGACGAAGAACTCATTAACGAGCCCCAGGGCGGCGCGGCTCAGGTTGGCGGTGTAGCCTCTGATGGTGCCCGCCGCCTCGAGAAGTTTGACGCGGCGATGGCAGGAGGAGGCCGACAGCCCAGCCTTGGCGGCCAGCCCGGCGATCGGCTGCTGGGCATTCTTCTGCAATTCCGCCAGAATGATCCGGTCGGTTTTGTCGAATTCCTGCAATTTCATTCGAATATTGTTAGCAATACTCGAATTTGTTTTCAATCCTTCCCCAGGTTAGGGATCGAGTCCGAGGAGCTTTGCGGGGTTCACGCGGGTCATCAGGTCGATCTCCTTGTCGCTGATACCCTTCTCCTGGAGTTGCAAGATGAAGAGCTTCAATCCGTGCGGCGGGCTGGCGTTATAGGCCTGACCGAAATCGGTGGCGAGAATGGTGTGCTCCGCGCCGACTTCACGGATAAAGCCGGCGGTATCTTCCACCGAAACCAGCTTCTGCTCGCGATAAAATTTATTCGGCAAATGGGTGGTGGGGCCTTTGAATTGGCCAAGCGTCGTGTGTTCGATGA
>JACMJT010000603.1 GCA_014380505.1 Hyphomicrobiales bacterium
ATCGAATTTCACCGCTGTCGATTTCCAGATGCACTTCTCTTCAAGCTCAAGCTTCAAATCAGCGGCAATCTCCGGCAGAGTTTCCTGATATTCCTTCTCCATGTGGTCCAGCACCACTTCCTCGGGGTGTCGGAGATCGACGCTGAAAAAGACTTCCCCCGGCACCACGTTCCGGCTGTTGGGGCGGTTCTCGAGGAGACCGACACTGGCCACGCCGGGCAGATGCTTCATACCGATCACGTTGATGGCCTCGATCATCCGAGCGGCCCCGAGCAACGCATTTTTGCGGAGGCCCATGGGAGTTGCGCCCGTATGGGATTCCTGACCCTTGACCGTCACCTCGTACCAGCGCGCACCCTGGACGCCGGTGACGACGCCGATCATTTTTTGATCGGCTTCAAGAAGAGGGCCTTGCTCGATATGCAACTCGAACATCGCCTGGAATTTGATCGAACCCGCAGGCTCCGGGCCCAGATAGCCGATGCGTTTCAGCTCATCGCCGAACTTGGCGCCATCGCGATCCTCACGCGTGTAGGCAAACTCCGGCGTGAACACTCCCGCATAGACGCCCGAGCACAGCATGGCGGGAGCAAAGCGGGCGCCCTCTTCATTGGTCCAGTTGACGATCATGAGCGGCGCATTGGTCTCGTAACCCATATCCACCAGCGTGCGCATGGCCTCAAGCGCGCCAAGCACCCCAAGCACGCCATCGAACTTGCCGCCGGTTGGCTGCGTATCCAGGTGCGAGCCCATGGCGATGGGCTGGAGATCCTTGCGTTTTCCGGGCCGCATCGCAAACATGTTGCCGCAACTGTCAACCTGCACCGTGCAGCCCAGCGCCTCGCACTGCGACTTGAACCAGTCGCGAACTTTCTTGTCCTCATCGGAAACCGTCAGCCGCCTGATGCCGCCCTTGGGCGTCGCACCGAATTTAGCGGTCTCCATCAGCGAATCCCACAGCCGCTGCGGGTTGATGGTGAGATTGGATTTGGCTGTCATCTTTTTCTCCAATTCGGCAAGCTCTTCATCGCTTTCGCCACATAACCAATCGTAGAACGCTTTGTCGGCTTTAAGCCCAGAACGAGGATGGGCTGCAAATCTTTCCGTCAGCGACTCCAGCCGGTCAGAAAGTTTAAGTTTATCGCGGCGGGTCATTTCTCACCAATTCTTCCCAATCTTGTCCGCCATAGAACAGGCGGAGAATCGTAACCCGCTCCGCGTCTACTGAAAAGGCGATTGTGATTCGCCGCTCAAATCCGATGATCCGCAAACCTGGCCGGATGTCGCCGCGAAATTGTCCGCGCTCGGAGGCGAAATCAAGGCCAAGACAGAAGGTCTCAATGCGGTCGAGATAGGAAATCGCAATGGCAGACCCAGCCCTGGAAACAATCCAGTCATAAAGATTGAGGAGGTCGTTCACCGCTTCAGGCGAGAAATCAACGTCTCTTCGTCTCACGCTTTCGCCTTTAACCGTCCTGCATGGCGGGCGCGGACTTCGGCAAATGCCTTTTTGGCAGGAACGCCGCGCTTAGGATTGGCCTTCATCGCGTCATAGACAGGGGCGACATCCTCACGAAGCCATCTCTCCACAGCCTCATCGCGTTCCTGCAACGCCCGCAAGCCGGCGCGCACCACCTCGCTCGCCGATGCGTAAGCTCCCGACGAAACCTTGGCATCGATAAAAGCCGCGTGTTCGGCGGGAAGACTGATGGTTCGCTTTTCGACAGTAGGCATAACGAATTCCCATAGTATGATTTAATCATACTACACTTTCAGTTTCGAGCAACTCTAATCCCTATCAAAGGATTGAGGATTAGCGTCGCACTATTGCTCGCTCTTGAGCCCAGTTCTCGTTGCATTTTACGCGAAATGGTTCATCAACAACATAAGTGAGTATCTTGCGCTCACTATCTGGTGCGTTTCGCCATTCTTTAATTGTGCCACCGTGCCAAGCAAGCTCCTTTTGTTTTTCGTGGAGATAAATTCGCCCTCCAACCGCTTCGTTTGCCAACTGATCGGTAGCGGTCCAATTTCCAGTTTCGAATAACTGATTACCAATCTTTTGATGATTGTCGCCGTGTTTGCAGATGTAGTGCAGATCAACCGTTATTATGATCGCTCCTGTAAACCGAATAAAAATTGGAAGGCCAGCAACGCTAAGGCGTAACCTCCATCCGCTTAACGCTCTGCGGTTGCATCATTCCCTTCCAGATCGCATTCGCCACATGCACCGGAGCGTTCGGCTGCCTTGCTACGAAATCCCCGTCGCCGGGTTCGGCGCGCATGTCGCCCTGTTCCCAGGCGATGCGGCCGCGTGAGATGACCGTCTTCGGCGCGCCTTTGCATTCGTAGCCTTCGAAGACGTTGTAGTCGATGCGGCTGACCTGTTTCTTCGCGGTGATCTTCTTGGTGGCCTTGGGGTCCCAGATGACGATGTCGGCATCGGAGCCCACGGCGACCGCGCCCTTTTTCGGATACATGTTGAGGATGCGCGCGATGTTGGTGGAGGTGACGGCCACGAATTCTTCCCGGGTGAGCCGCCCGGTGTTGACGCCGGCGCTCCACAGCACCGGCAAGCGGTCCTCAAGCCCGCCAGTGCCGTTGGGAATCATGGTGAAGTTATTGGCGCCGGCGCGCTTTTGTTTGGTGGTGAAGGCGCAGTGGTCCGTGGCGACGACCGACAGGGAGCCCGATTGCAATCCCGCCCACAGGCTGTCCTGATGTTTCTTGTTGCGGAAAGGCGGCGACATCACCCGGCCCGCCGCGTGGTCCCAATCCTTGTTCTGGTACTCGCCATCGTCAAGCACGAGGTATTGCACCAAGGGCTCGCCATAGACGCGCTGGCCCGCCATTTTGGCGCGCCGGATTGCGTCATGGGTTTGCTCGCATGAGGTGTGCACGATGTACAAAGGGCAGCCCGCCATATCGGCGATCATGATAGCGCGGTTGGCGGCCTCGCCTTCCACCTCCGGCGGCCGCGAATAGGAATGGCCCTCGGGGCCGGTGACGCCGCGCGCCAGAAGATCGGCCTGCATGCGGGCGACCACATCGCCGTTCTCGGCATGGACCAGCGGGAGGGCGCCCAACTGGGCGCAGCGCTTGAAGGAATTGTAGAGCTCATCGTCATTGACCATGAGCGCGCCCTTGTAGGCCATGAAATGCTTGAAGGTGTTGATGCCGTAGGTCTTGACCACGGTTTCCATCTCGTCGTGCACCTGCGGCGACCAAGAGGTGACCGCCATGTGGAAGGAATAATCGGTAGCGGCCTTCTCCGCCTTGTGGCGCCAGGCCTGATAGGCCTTGAGCATGCTTTCACCCGGCGCGGGAATGCAGAAATCGACGATCATCGTCGTGCCGCCAGAAAGGGCCGCCTTGGTGCCCCATTCGAAATCATCGGCCGACACCTGGCCCATGAACATGAGTTCCATATGCGTGTGCGGATCGATGCCGCCC
>JACMJT010000604.1 GCA_014380505.1 Hyphomicrobiales bacterium
AGCCGATGGCAGGACGGTCGCCGGCCCCGGCCGCGAGCGGATGGTGCTGTTCCAGGAAGCCGCGCTCTTCCCTTGGGCGGACGTGCTCGGCAACGTGCTCTTCGGACTGAAGCGGAAACCGGAATTGAAGGATTCCGAGCGGCTGGAAATCGCGCGTGACTACATCAAGCTCGTTGGCCTCGAGCGATTCGAACGGTCAAATATCCACGAGCTCTCCGGCGGCATGAGGCAGCGCGTCGCCCTCGCCCGCGCGCTCGCTCCCAACCCGCACCTGCTCTTGATGGACGAGCCATTCGGCGCGCTCGACGCCATCACCCGCGAGCAGCTCTACGGCGATCTCCAGGAGATCTGGGCCGTCCGGCACAAGACGATCATTTTTGTGACGCACAACGTCCGCGAAGCCGCGTGCCTGGGTGATCGGGTGGTGCTCTTTTCGGCGAATCCCGGACGCATCCGCGAGCAGTTCAAAATCGACCTGCCGCGGCCGCGCGACATCAACAGCCCGCTGCTCGCGGAGCACGCGACGGAGATCACCCGCGCGCTGAACCGGCATCGTATCGAGAACGCAGAAGCTACAGTTAAATCATGAAGCGTTTCCTAACTGCCGTGCCGTTTTTTGCGGTCCTCATTTACCTTTGGCACTTCGTCGTGGCGGAGGGCATCTGGTCCGCGGTCCTCGTGCCGGACCCGATCGACGTGTGGCGTTATCTGGTTCACTCCGCGGCGGACGGCACGATGCTGGACGCGCTTATCGTCACGATGCGACGGCTGCTCATCGGCTACCTCGCAGGCGTGGGCGCAGGCATTCCGCTCGGGCTGTTCACGGCGCGGTTTCAATGGGCGCGCGACACGATCGGCGTTCTCGCACTCGGCTTGCAGACGCTCCCAAGCGTGTGCTGGGTGCCGCTGGCGTTGCTGTGGTTCGGGCAAACGGAAGCCGCGATGCTTTTCGTGGTGATCATGGGCACGGTTTGGTCGGTCGTCATTTCCACCGACAACGGCGTGCGCAATGTGCCGCCGATCTACTCCCGCGCCGCCCGCACCATGGGCTCGAAAGGCATGGACACGTGGATCCACGTTATCCTGCCCGCGTCGCTGCCCTTCATCGTCAGCGGCATCAAGCAAGGCTGGGCTTTTGCCTGGCGTTCCCTCATGGCGGCGGAAATCTATGTGACGATTCTCACCGGCTTCGGCCTCGGCAACCTGCTCCATTACGGGCGCGAGCTGAACGCCATGGATCGCGTCATCGCGGTGATGCTCATCATCGTGCTCATCGGGTTGCTGACCGACAAAATCCTGTTCTCGCCGTGGGAACGCTTCCTCCACCGACGCTGGGGAACAGCGCGGGTCTAGGTGCCATGATCTCACGCCTTAAAGCCAAAAACATCCCCATACTTCCTGAACCGGAATAGAATCAAAAACCATGTCACACACCATAGAATCTCGATCCGATGCGGTGAACAAATCTGAAGGAGATTATTTTCAGAAACCGCGTCCATGCCGCTCAATTGCTCTGTGCCGGTGGCTTATGAAGTGGTAAAGAAACTTGGGCGAATGGAATGGAAATTCCCGACGCCGGGATCGCCTCGCGACCAAGCAACAGACTTGAAAACGCGCAGTGTTTCCGGGCGGATGCATAGTCATTTACGGACGGCGGCCCGAATGTAGGTTCCCATGAAACCACTCGCCGCGATTTATTCATGCATCCCGCCTTCATCTGACTTCTCCGGCCTCGTCGGCGCGGAACTCATCTTCGCTGGCATCATTGATTGGTGCGGCCTGGGGATGCTCATCGCCCGTATGCCCTGGAGCCAGCTCGGCAGCGGCGCGTGCTGAGTCCACCCTTCTGCTAAACCAACCCTCACCCATCCAATTATGAACTCACAATACATCGCCGAAACCACCAAATCCCCAGCCCAGGCCGTGACCGATCTTCAAGCCGCCGTGAAACAGCACGGCTACGGCGTGCTGCACATCTACGACCTCAAGGAGACGCTCGCGAGCAAAGGCTTCGACCTGCCGAACGCCTGCCACATACTCGACGTGTGCAATCCCCAACAGGCCGTCGCAGTGCTCACCGCTGACATGGGCATGAACATCGCCCTGCCTTGTCGCATTTCGGTTTATCAAGACGGCGGCAAAACACTGATCGGTATGGTGCGTCCCACGGTGCTGCTCGCCTCGTTGTCGCAGTCGGAAAATTTGAAGACCATCGCCGCACAGGTGGAGAAGGACATTATCGCCATCATTGAAGCTTCCAAGTGATGCACACCATCACCCATTAACCATACCACCCATGAAAACACACCGCTGGAATCCATACATCGTGGGCGCGCTCATTGGCGTGCTCAGCATCTTCACCTTCTCATTGGCCGACAAACCCATCGGCATGTCCACCGCCATCGCCCAGGCGTCGGGAGCCTGCGCGCTGCCGGTGATCGGCAGCGCAGCTGTGGCTGGGAATACTTACTGGGCAAAGAAAGCCGTGCCTGCGTGGGACTATGGCACCTTGTTTCTGCTCGGCACCTTCGTCGGCGCACTGGGCAGCGCTCTGGTTAGCGGCAGTTTCAAGTTCGGAAGCGTGCCCCAGATTTGGCGTGATCGCTTCGGACCGTCGGTAGCCAAACGAATGGCCGGCGCATTCATCGGTGGTGTCGTCATCATCTACGGGGCGCGGCTCGCCGACGGCTGCACCAGCGGACACGGCATCAGCGGCTCTCTGCAACTGGCTGTCAGCAGTTGGAGCTTTTTGATCGTGATGTTCGCGGTCGGCAGCATCACCGCCTTCGCCATGTTCGGGCGCGGTGCGCGGAACTGAATCCAAACGATCAACATTGCCATGAACTTCACCTTCGCATTCATCACCGGTTCCAATCTCCTTTGGGCCGGGCTGCTCTTCGGGATCATCTTCGGCCTCCTGCTGCATCGCGGCGGAGTCACCGATTACAATGTCATCGTCCGGCAGTTCCTGTTCCGCGACTTTACCGTGCTGAAAGTAATGCTCACCGCCATCGTCGTCGGCGGCGTCGGCGTTTGGCTGTTGCACGGACAGCAGCTGGCGAACTTCCACATCAAGCCCGCCGCGATGCTCGCCGTGGTCACCGGCGCAGTGCTATTCGGCGTAGGCATGGTGATCTATGGTTATTGCCCCGGCACCGGTGTGGCCGCGATAGCCACCGGCAGGCTCGATGCCCTCGCCGGATTTGCCGGGATGCTCACGGGTGGCGTGCTGTATGCCTTCAGTTTCGACTGGGTGGCGGCACACATCCTTCCCGTCGGCGATTTCGGCAAGAAGCGTCTGCCTGATCTCGCCAGCCTGCCGGAATGGGCGTGGTATGCCGCGCTCGTGGTGATAGCTACCGTCGTGTTCGGGTTCGTCGCCCGGGCGGAGAAAAAGCGCGCGGCACAGCCATGAAGGACCGTCATCGAACATGAATGCCCTCACCATTCTCGGGACCGCCTTAATCAAACCACCATGAAACCCTCACCGCCAAAAACCATCGACCCGATCATCCATTGGCAAAGCCCGCAGCTCGCGAGCTTCGAGAACCGCGTTTTTCCCGCCGCCATGTCACTCTGGGGTGAATTGCCCATGGCGGCCGCGCTGCCATTCAGTTTATCGTTCACTCTATGCAAACATTTTTGCTGATGGAAACTGCCTGGACTGCAAATCCCGCCGAGGCCGGCAGGGTGACCCGTGGGATGCTGCGTGAGCGTGCGGTAGAACTGGCTGAGATTGATGGCCGCGCAGCACGGGATGCGTCGAAATCGGACTGGGAACATGCCAAACAGGAATTGATGGTGGATCCATCCTGACAAGGAGACGCAAGAGGACGCGGTTGCCAGCGCCGAGGAGATGATCTTATGACACACAACAAAGCCCCCAACGCCAGGAAACAAAAGCCCTTTGCCGCAGCCGCAACGTTGGATGCGATGGCACCCCTGGATGACAATGCGGCACCTTTTGCCCCTTCAGCGGATGAAGTGGCCTACAGGGCTTATCTCAAGTTTCAGAATCAAGGTGCGTCTGATGGTTATGATGTGGAGCACTGGCTGCGGGCAGAGACAGAATTGATGGCGGAACACCAGATGGCAGGAACGTGATGATACCAGAGATGGGCGGTGGCGCAACGAGTTGGCCATTCGCGCCGACCGGCTGGCCAATCTTCATCTCCCTCTACAAATCCCTCGGCGCCGGTTGGCGATGAACCAGATGAACCCATGAGTGATTTTCAATTACAGCGCTTGGGAGTGATCATGGAGCCGGAACCTGGCAACAAGCACGAAATCGAAGGCGTGCTGAATCCCGCGGCGGTGCGGGGTCTGGACGGACAGCTTTATCTATTTCCACGACTCGTCGCCGAGGGCAATTTTTCGCGCATTGGCATCGCCCGCGTCATCTTTAACGAAGCAGGCGATCCGAGTGGTGTTGAGCGGCTCGGCATCGCGCTGGAACCAGAAACGGACTACGAACTCTGGCCGCACGGCGGCGGCGGGTGCGAGGATCCGCGCGTCACTTTCGTGGAACGGATCAAGTGCTATGTGATGACCTACACGGCACTTTCACCGCTCGGCCCACGCATTGCCGTGGCCGTCTCGGAGGACTTGTTCCACTGGGAGCGAAAGGGTCTCGTGACGTTCGAGCCGTATCGCGGCCTCGACTTCGTTCATGTGGACAACAAGGACGCCAGCCTTTTTCCCATCGCCATCCCGAATCACGCCGGGAAGTTGCAGATGGCCCTCATTCATCGGCCGCTTTTTCCCGGCACGCGTCCTGAGGAAACCGCTGGCAGGGCGGATGACCCGGTGGTGGATCTCGACCACGAAAGCATCTGGATTTCCTATTGCCCGATGGCGCACGAGGACCACGCAACGCATCAGCCCGGCTTGTTCAATTCGCATCACCGGCTCGCCACTCCGGTATCGCCCTGGGAGATGCTGAAAATCGGCGGCGGCACGCCGCCCATGCTCACGCGCCACGGCTGGCTGATCGTCTATCACGGCGTCCATGAAGTGACGGAGTCCGGCACTAAAACGCATCCGCTGTGCTACTCCGCCGGTGTGATGATTCTCTCCACGGAGCAGCCGCACGTCATCCGCTATCGCTCAGCGGAGCCAGTGCTTATACCGCTGCTGCCGAAGGAGCGCCACGGGATCGTGCCCAACGTCGTCTTCCCCACCGGAATCGACCGGCGCGACGATCTCAGCCAGCCCGACCGCTTCGACGTTTACTACGGCATGGCCGACAGCCGCATTGGCGTGGCACGGCTCGAGGTGCCGGAGGATCTGCCGACTGAGACAACAAGCGCAAATGCCGTCAACGCAGGATAGCCCGCATTCGTAGCAATCCAGCCATTTCAAGTATGAAACGACCTTTCACCCGCAGCCTTCTCACCGGGCTGATCGTCGTCGTGCTGGCAGCGTTCGCAGTTTACAAATTCAAATTCGCACCGGCGAGCGGTGAAATTGTCGCGGAGGTCAAAAGCACGGGCACGCTGGAGGCGCGCGTGAAGACGACAGGAGCCAGATCGCAAAACAAACCTTATGCTTATTACATTAACAACTGACAGAACCGTGAGTGAAGCCGCGGCTGCCTTGCAGACTGCCGTTGACGCCAATCACTTTGGCGTCATGCCTATTCAAAACCTCACCGAGACCATGAAAGACGCCAGCTTATGAAGACCATGCTCGCCACCGTATTTCACGGCATTAATGACATCCGCGTTGACTCCGTGCCCAAGCCGTCCGCAGGGCCGGGGGAGGCGGTGTTGCGAATCACTGCCACCACGATTTGTGGAACGGACCTTCACATTGTCCGAGGCGAGTATCCGGTGAAGCCGGGACTCATCATCGGCCATGAGCCGGTGGGAGTCATCGAAGAACTCGGTGCGGGTGTCACTGGCTACAACATTGGCGACCGGGTTCTTGTGGGAGCCATCACGCCCTGTGGTCAATGCCGTGCCTGCCTGTCCGGCCAGCACTCGCAGTGCGGCCACGGGTCCGGCTGCCAGGCGATTGGTGGCTGGCGTTTTGGCAATACGATCAATGGTGCCCAGGCGGAGTATCTGTTGGTTCCCTATGCGCAGGCGAATCTGGCGAAGATTCCCGACGAAGTGACCGATGAGCAAGTGCTGTTGCTGGCGGACATCGCCTCCACCGGCTTTGGTGGTGCGGAGAGCGGTGGCATTAAAATCGGGGACACGGTGGTCGTGTTCGCGCAAGGCCCCATCGGGCTGTGCGCCACGGTGGGGGCCAAGCTGATGGGAGCCACGCTCATCATTGGCGTCGATGGTGACGAAAACCGTCTGGCGATGGCGCGCAAGATGGGGGCTGATGTCACGCTCAACTACCAGGAGTGCAATGTCGTTGAGGAGGTGCTGAAACTGACCGGCGGTGGCGTTGATGTGGCGATCGAAGCCCTCGGCACGCAGGAAACCTTTGAATCCTGCCTGCGCTGTCTGCGTCCGGGCGGCACTCTGTCCAGCCTCGGTGTTTATTCAGGCAAGCTCCAGATCCCCTATGAAGCGTACGCTGCGGGGCTGGGAGACTATCGAATCGTCACCACGCTTTGCCCGGGTGGGAAGGAGCGCATGCGCCGCCTGATCAATGTGGTGCAGTCGGGCCGGTTCGATCCCACGATGCTGCTGACGCACCGCTTCCCGCTAACCGACATCAAGCAAGCCTACGAGGTCTTCGGCAATCGGGCGGAAGGCGTGCTGAAAGTCTTGATCACGCCTTGAACTGCGATTTTTGTCCACGCCCCGTCCCCTACCACCTAACACATAACCGCATGAATTCACCCACCGCACACCCCTTCATCAAATGGTTCGCTGACATCACCATTGCAGACATTCCGCTGGTCGGCGGGAAAAATGCGTCGCTCGGCGAGATGGTGCGCGAACTCGCCGGCAAGGGAGTGAAGGTGCCCGATGGGTTCGCGATCACGGCGGAGGCGTTCCGCCATTTCATCCGCGAGGCAGGAATCGACGAACGCATCCGGGCAACGCTCGCGGATCTCGACACGCACGACATGGCGAACTTGAGCGAGCGCGGCCAAGCCGTGCGGCAAGCCATTCTCAACGCGACGTTGCCGCCCGATTTGCAGGGTCTCATCGGCGAAGCATATCGCCAGTTGCAGGGCAGCAGCGCCGTGCCGCTCGATGTCGCGGTGCGCTCCTCGGCCACCGCCGAAGACCTGCCCGATGCGAGCTTTGCCGGGCAGCAGGAGACTTATCTGAACGTCCACGGCACCGCGGCTCTGCTGGAGACGTGCAAGCGTTGCTTTGCCTCACTCTTCACCGACCGCGCCATCAGCTACCGCGTGGACAAGGGGTTCGATCATTTCAAGGTCGCGCTCAGCATCGGCGTGCAGCGCATGGTGCGGTCCGACCTCGCCTGCTCCGGCGTCATGTTCACCATCGATACCGAGACGGGCTTTCGCGATGCCGTCATGGTCAGCGCCGCCTACGGCCTCGGCGAAAATGTTGTGCAAGGCTCGGTCACGCCGGACGAATACATGGTTTTCAAACCCACGCTGAAGACTGGTCATAGGCCCGTGCTGCAAAAGACCGTGGGCAGCAAGGAATTC
>JACMJT010000605.1 GCA_014380505.1 Hyphomicrobiales bacterium
ACCCGCGCCATTGAGGAACACAAATACAACGAGGCGGCCGCGGCGCTCTATCACTTCGTGTGGAATGTCTACTGCGACTGGTATCTCGAACTCATCAAGCCGATCCTTACCGGCACGGACGATGCGGCGAAGACCGAGACGAAAGCCTCCGCCGCATGGGTGCTGGACCAGATACTGCTGGTGCTGCATCCCTTCATGCCCTTTCTCACCGAGGAGTTGTGGCAGAAGACAGCGACGCGCTAACACTGGCTGATCGACTCCGCCTGGCCCTCCCACAAGGGCCTTGGCGATGCCGCTGCGGACGCCGAGATCGAATGGGTGATCCGGCTGATTTCCGAGGTGCGCTCGGTCCGAGCCGAGATGAATGTTCCGGCGGGCGCCAAAATCGCCTGCGTCATCGTGAGTGCTGCGAAGGAAACACGGCGCCGCGCGGCCCAGTGGGAAGATGAGATCATGCGCTTGGCGCGCCTCGCGGGCATTACTTTCGAGGACAAAGTGCCCAAGGCCTCGGCTCAGATCGTGTTGGGCGAAGCCACAGTGGCGCTGCCGCTTGAAGGCGTCATCGATTTCGCCGCTGAAAAGGCCCGTCTCAACAAGGAACTCGACAAGATCGCCAAGGACACCGCCGCCATCGAGGGGCGCTTGAGCAACCCCGGCTTCGTTGCCAAGGCGCCGGAGGACGTTCTGGCCGAAGCCCGCGGCCGCAAGACGGAACTGGAAGCGCGCAAGTTAAAGATGAAAGAGGCGCTGAAAAGGCTGGGATGAGAAGATGACCGGGCTTGACCCGGTCATCTCTTAGGCGTCAATTCCGGCCATGATCTCCGTCCTCTCCGACCGGATCGAGACGCCGCTGGGGCCGTTGCTGCTGCTGGCGCGGGATGGCGTGTTGATCGGGCTTGAATTCGACGATCAGCCGTGGCGCGTGGCGCGGGATCTGCGGATCAGGTTCGGCAGTTCGGAGCGGTTTCCGGCAGACAATCCTCACGGCCTTTCCGATCGCATTCGCGCCTATTTCGCGGGCGACTTCAAAGCAATCGAGAATATCCCCAGCGATGGCGGCGGCACGGAGTTCCAGAGGCGCGTGTGGGCGGAACTGAAACTTATCCCGTGCGGCGTCACGGTTTCCTATGGCGATATCGCAAAACGGCTGGGCGATCCCACGGCCTCGCGCGCCGTGGGGCTGGCCAATGGCCGAAATCCGGTATCAATCGTGGTGCCGTGCCACCGCGTGATCGGGGCCAATGGCACGCTCACCGGCTATGGCGGCGGCCTGCCGCGCAAGAAATGGCTGCTGGCCCATGAGGGTATTTTGATCTCGGGCGACCGGATTGGCAAACAGCACGATCTTTTCAATTGAACGTTCAGAATCGGATGGCGGACCTCGCTAAAACCTTTGATGTGGGTGGATGACCGCCATCAAATACGCCGCCATGCCGACCCATGAAGCCCGCAGCTTTCAGACAGGCGCCGCCGATGCCTATGGCCGGGTGCCGGAGCGCCGGATATCCGGGGGCAGCGGCGTGCTTTGCCGCCATTGCCTGCGCGATGTGGGCGAGGGGGAGCCTTACCTCATTCTGGCTTACCGGCCGTTTGCGGACCTCCAGCCCTATGCCGAGACCGGGCCGATTTTCCTGCATGCCGAGCCTTGCGAGCGTGCTGCCGTGCAAAGCGAAACACCGGCCATGCTGCTGAAGCGCGCGGCGCACCTCATCAAAGGCTATGGAGCCGATGACCGAATCGTCTATGGCACCGGTAAAATCGTGACGTCGCCCGAGCTTTCATCGTCGGCCGCGGCAATCCTCGATCGCAGCGATGTCGCCTATGTGCATGTCCGCTCGTCGGTCAATAACTGTTACACGTGCCGCATTGATCGAGCTTAGGCCTTCACGGTCTTGCGGTTGCGCAACACATGCTCGTGGCCCGCGTCATAGAGTGCGCTGTCGCGGAATTCGCGGGCATCGAGAACCGGACCCACGAGGATCAACGCTGTCCGCGTGAGTTTGGCGGCGCGTACTTTTTTAGCGATGGTCGACAGGGTGGCGCGGATCACCATCTGGTCAGGCCAGGTGACGCGGTAGACCACGACTACGGGGCAATCGGCGCCATAGTGCGGTGTAAGGGCCCGTTCAATGTAGCCAAGATTGCGGATGGAGAGATGGATGGCGAGGGTCGCTCCGGAGCGGCCCAGCTCTTCCAACGCCTCGCCCGGCGGCATGGGAGAGGCCTGCATGGAGGTCCGGGTGAGGATCACCGTCTGGGCAATTTCCGGCAGGGTGAATTCGGTTTTGAGAATGGCGGCGGCGGCGGCGAAAGCGGGGACACCCGGCGTCACATCATAGGGGATGCCGAGGCGGTCCAACCTCCGCATCTGTTCGGCGATTGCTCCGTAGAGGGAAGGATCGCCGGAGTGGACGCGGGCCACGTCAAGGCCCTTCCCGTGCGCTGTTTCTATCTCGGCGATGATCTGGTCGAGATGCAAGGGCGCTGTATCGATGATGCGGGCGCCTTTGGGCGCGGCCTTGACGATTTCCACCGGCACGAGGGACCCCGCATAGAGGCAGACCGGGCAGGACTGAATGAGTTTCAAGCCGCGCACGGTGATAAGATCCGCAGCGCCTGGGCCTGCGCCGATAAAATGGACGGTCATGCCGGCTCCCTTTTCCTGGCATATCCTCTCGGCGTATAGGCGTAAGTCACGCCGTCGCCGCGTTTGAACGATTTGGATTGCGATGACCCGACCATGACAAGGGTGAGCATATCGGCATCATCGGAACTGAAGTCGGAAAAACCCACGATTTTCACCTTTTCATCCGGGCGGCCAAGGTTTGAGGCGATGACGACTGGGGTATCGGCGGGCCGGTGCTGGGCCAGGATGGCGAAGGCCCGCTCCAATTGATCGCGGCGTTTGAGCGAACGCGGGTTGTAGAAGGCGATGACAAAATCTCCAGCCGCCGCTGCCCCGATGCGCTGCTCGATCGCCTCCCACGGCGTCAGCAGATCGGAGAGCGAAATGCAGCAGAAGTCATGGCCGATCATGGCGCCGGCCTTTGCCGCTGCCGCCTGAAAGGCCGAAATGCCGGGAATAACGTTGATTTCGATGCGGCAAGGCTCGAGATCGACGATCTCATAAACCAATGCCGCCATGGCGTAGATGCCGGCGTCGCCGGAGCAGACGAGGGCGACCTCCTTGCCGTCCTTCGCCAGATTGATCGCATGGCGGACGCGGTCTTCTTCGCCGCCCAGGGGAAAGCGATGTTCGATCTGGGCATCTTTCGCGTCGGCGGCGAGATCGAGATAAAGGCCATAGCCCACCCAATCGGTTGAAGCTTCCAGTGCCGCATGGGCAGCGGGGCTACGCCATTCGCGCGCTCCCGGCCCGATACCTACCACATGCAGCGTGCCGCGTGGCTTGCCGCGAAGATGAAGAATGGGCGAGGGCGCCCGGGCGATAGCGCAGGTGGCGCGCTGGCCCTTGGTTTTCTCGACAACAAGCTCCGAGGCCGGGCCAGCAGCTGCCAGGGCCGCGGCTTCCGCCACGCCGGGAGTGCCAACTTCCTTCGCGACGATCTCCGACGGGTTCTTAAGCCGTGGCGCCTCCGCGCTCAATTCGCTGGCGGTGAAAAAGCGGCTCGGCACATTAAAACGGCGGGCGGCCGCATGGATGGCCGGTTCATCCGACTTCACATCGATGGACGCTATGCAGGCGATGGAAGCGGACGCGAGGCGGTTTTGCACCAGCGTGTTCTCAACAAGGGAAATCACATCCGCCGGAGACGTGCCCCGTTCGCAGCCGATCCCGATGGCGAGGGTGAGGGGGTGATAGATGAGATGAGTGGCGCTGCCCGGCGCCGCGCGCTCGGTTACTTCAACGGTCACCTCGCCACCGGCGAGTTTATGGGAGGTAGCGGATTTCATATCCTGCGGATTCCCCAGAATGTAACCATCGGCTGGTTCATCGAAGGCCGACCCGAAGCGGATGTCACTCGCCGTGGTAATCGCGGCATGGCCTCCGCAGAGCCCGGCAATCCGGCGCGCCAGTTCATTGGCGCCGCAATGGCCGCCAAGCAGGGGAACGGCGGTGGAACCATCTTCGGCGACGGCGATAACCGGAGGCTCGTCGCGTTTGCTGGAAAGATGCGGTCCGATGGCACGGATGAGAATGCCGCTGGCACACAGGCCGACTATCGTTCGACCAGCGCGGAAAAGTTGAAAAAGATGTTGCGCCGCTTTCGCGTAGACGACATCGCCGCCGGTGATGTGATTGGGTGCGTGAATTTCGCCGCCCAGCGCCATTTTCAGTTTTTGCGCCAGCGGCAAGGCGGAAATGCCAAGGATAAAGATCGCGGGTTTGCTCATATCTCGCCTCCGGCATGGACG
>JACMJT010000606.1 GCA_014380505.1 Hyphomicrobiales bacterium
GGCAGCGCTGGCGGCGGGCAACAGCGTGATGGCCAAGCCCGCCGAGCAAACGCCGCTGGTGGCATACGAGGCTGTGAAACTCCTGCATCAGGCGGGTGTTCCGGCTTCGGTTCTGCACTTCCTGCCGGGCGATGGCGCGCGCATCGGCAAGACGCTGCTGGCGCACCCCGCACTTTCCGGCGTGGCCTTCACCGGGTCGACTGAAACCGCTTCGATCATCAACCGGGTCTTGGCGGCAAGGGATGGCGCCATTCCCGCCCTCATCGCCGAAACCGGCGGCATGAACGCCATGATCGTCGATTCCTCCGCACTTCCCGAACAGGCGGTCCGCGACGTGCTGGCGTCGGCCTTCGACAGCGCCGGCCAGCGCTGTTCGGCGGCGCGCATCCTGTTCGTGCAGGACGACATTGCAGGCCGCGTGATCACCATGCTCAAGGGCGCCATGGCGGAGCTTCACGTGGGCGACCCGCTCGATTATGCGACGGATGTGGGTCCGGTCATCGACGATGAGGCAAAAACCGTTCTTGAGGCCCACAAGGCCCGTATGAAGGCACAGGAAAAAACCATTATCGATCTGAAGCTTGACGCCGAATGTTCAAGCGGCACTTTCGTTGGTCCGGCGGCCTACGAATTGGCGTCCCTGAAGCCCCTGACGCGAGAAGTCTTCGGCCCCATCCTGCATGTGGTGCGCTTTGCCGGTGACCGCATCGCCGAAGTCTGCGCAGCACTCAATGCCACGGGATTTGGCCTGACGCTGGGCCTCCATACGCGGATCGAATCCACGGTGGAGGAGGTGCGGCGGCTTGCCCGGGTGGGCAATCTGTACGTGAACCGCAACCAGATCGGCGCCGTCGTCGGCGCCCAGCCTTTCGGCGGCGAGGGCCTATCAGGGACTGGTCCAAAGGCCGGTGGTCCTCACTATCTGCACCGGTTCGCCGTGGAGCGCGTGTCCTCGATCGACACTACAGCTTCCGGTGGCAATGCGGCGTTGATGTCGATGGAGAGTTAGATTGCTTCGAGTTCCGAAAGAATTCTTTGTACTTTCCCGCGCTCGTCCACGGTGAGGGCCGCTTGTGGCAGAATGGGATTACCAACGTCATAGCCTTGGATCAACAATCCGGCCTTGACGCAAGCCGCGAGGCTGTACTGAGCGAAAACTTCATTGATGCGCCAGAGTTTGCGTTGCAACTGCATTGCATCTGTCCATTGCCCGGACTTGCAGAGATCATAGAGTTTGACACTTTGCCTTGGCACCAGGCAGGCCGGTCCCGCCATCCAGCCAACGCCCCCAATCATCATCACACAGGCCGGAATGTGCGAAGAGGCCGCGAAGACGCGCAACTTTCCTCCACACCGGTTCAAGATCGATAGCAAGCGGCCGGTATTCGTCGAGGCATCCTTAATGTAGGCAATGCGGGGATGCTCCGAGAGCCGCGCAATGACGTCCAGGCTCAAGTCGTTGCGCTGAAATTGGGGATTGGTATAAATCACCACCGGAATGTCGACGGCGTCGGCGACGGCGCGGAAATAACTCTCGATCTGCGGGCCATTGAGAGGAAAATAGGACTCGAGGATCGCCAGAATTCCCGAGGCACCCAGCCGCTGATAGTCCTGCGCTTGCCGTACCGCATCGCCGGTTGCCGTGGACGCCACTCCGGGCACCACGGGCACGCGGCCTGCGGCAGTTTCTATCGTCGTCTTTACGATTGCCAGGCGCTGTTCCCTGTCGAGGTAAGCGAATTCTCCGGTTGATCCCAGTGGCGTCAAGCCATGCACCCCGGTGCCGATGAGGTCGGAAACGAGCCGCCGGTGCACGTCGACCAGCACCTTGCCATCCGGGCCAACGGGCGAAACGAGATAGGGAAATACACCATGGAAATCCTGCATTTTTGCAATCCTCGCTCCCCTCGTAACAATTGTGCGGGATATTTCTCTCTAAAAACCAGCAAATAGTGCCGATGTCCATGGCAACGGATTGAGCGCGATTTTCCGTAAAATTGACCAGAACCCGATAAGCCGGATTTCACGTCTCCCTATTATTCGAAAGCCAGTGAGTGTGTGAATGAACTTTGATCCCACCAATGAACCCGATGCGGCCTTTGTTTCGTTCGAGGAGGCCACGCAGTATCTCGAGAAGATGTGCCGGATATTCCAGGTCAGGCATCTCTCATACTGGAGCCTTAGCCTGGTCGGGGGCCTGCCCGACGAGGTCACCTGGATCGCCACTTACGATCCCGCCTATATGAGCCATTACATGCGCAATTATACACCGGTGGGCGATCCCACCTTCGAATCCGTGGCAACCGATCCAGTTCTCATCGACTGGGCGGATTCGAGCTCGCAAGATCCAGCGGTCAGAGCGATTCATCGGGCGGCAGAAAAATACGGAATTGCCAAGCACGGCTTATCCTACGGCTTCCGCGACGGTGCGGACCGGGCCGTCATGTTTTCGGTGAATGTTGAGTGCGCCGACCCCCAGTGGCCCACGGAGAAGCAGCGCATCGTCGGCGTTTTCCGCGGTTTTGCGCATTATTTCCATGGACGCGGCAAGCCCCTGGTGGAATCGCGCCGCATTGCGAGCGCGGCCTAGGCGCACTTCAGCCATCCTTGTCTTCGCGCAGCACGATGCCGCGCTCGACGGCGTCGCGGCCGAATTTTGTGCGGAGCTTGTCCATGGCAAGTTCGGCCCGGGCGCTTGTGGCCACGCGTGCATCGAGGGTTTCGGTCTCGGCGTCCGGTTCGGCAGGGGTAAGGTTGGTCACGCCGACGCCGATAAGACGAAAGGTGGTGCCCGTGGCCTCGCGCTTCAGCAGCGGTTTGGCCGCTTCGAAGATGCGCGCAGCCAGCAGCGTGGGCTCGCCCAGCGAGACATTGCGGGTGCGGGAACGGAAGTCCGCCGTCTTGAGCTTGAGCACAACGGTTTGGCCCGCGAGACCTTCGCCCTTGGCCCGGCGCGAAACCTTCTCGGCCAGGCGCCAGAGGATGGTTTCAAGTTCGCCATAGTCGCGCAGATCGGTGTTGAAGGTGGTCTCCGCACTGATGCTCTTGGAACGATCGTCGGCTGAGACGTTGCGAACATCCTCGCCCCGCGCGAGGTGATACAGCCTGCTGCCCATGCTGCCATAGCTCTTCATCAGTTCGATCTTATCCATGGATTGAAGCTGGCCGATGCGGGTTATGCCATCGCGAGCGAGCTGTTCCTGCATGGCGCGGCCCACACCCCAGATGAGTCCAACCGGCTTTTCGGCGAGAAAGGCCTTGGCTTCCGATTGCCCGAGCACGGAGAATCCCCGTGGCTTTTCGAGATCGGACGCGACCTTTGCCAGATATTTGTTGTACGACAGCCCCACCGATGCGCTGATGCCGATCCGCGTCTCGATGGTCTTGATGAGTTTTGCCAGCGATAGCGCCGGGCTCATGGCGTGGAGCCGGGCGGTTCCCGTCAGGTCGAGGAAAGCCTCGTCGATGGAAAGCGGCTCGACAAGTGGCGTCAGCTCTAGCAACAGCTCCCGCACTTGACGGCCCGCTTGAACGTATTTCGCCATGTCGGGCTTGATGACCACGGCATCGGGACAAAGTGCGAGCGCCTTGAACATCGGCATCGCCGATTTCACGCCCCGTATGCGCGCCACATAGCAGGCGGTCGAAACAACGCCCCGTGTGCCGCCTCCGATAATCACCGGCCTATCGACAAGAGCGGGATTATCACGCTTCTCGACGGAAGCGTAGAATGCGTCGCAATCGATGTGGGCGATGGATAGCGTATGAAGTTCGGGATGGCGGATCAGGCGTGGACTGCCGCAAGCCTGGCAGCGCCGCTCCTCGTCCTGAACCGGCACCAGGCAATCGCGGCAAAAGGCCTCCATGGCCGCCATGTGCTCCATCCATGAAAGACTAGCGCTAAAACACGTTTTGCGAAACAATGGGTCCGGGCGTGCAAGGCAAGCGGGAGGAACAGCGGTGTACAAACTCTATAACGTCAAGGCCTGGGGTTCACTCGGTGTGCATTTCCTTCTGGAAGAGATGGAGGTGCCCTACACCAATATCTGGATGACGCCCGAGCAGGTGAAGGCTCCGGAATTCCTCGATATTAGTCCGCTCGGACTGATCCCGGCACTTGGGCTTCAGGATGGAAGGTCGCTGTTTGAGTCCGCCGCCATCGTTTCGTTTTTGGTGACCGCGCACCCCGACAAGGGACTGTCGCCCCAGCCGGGGTCCGACGACTATGGCGAATTCCTCTCGTGGCTGCATTTCATGGGCACCAATCTCTATTCAGCGATTCCCCACACAGATCCGACAAACACCTACGATCCGGCGATCGTCGCAAAATGCGATCGCCTATGGGCCATTCTTGCGCAACGGCTTGAAGCAGAGGGGCCCTGGCTCATGGGAGAAACCTATTCAGCGCTCGATGCCTACGCCTTCATGATCAGCTTGTGGGGCAAGCCGACGGAATCGGCAGTGCATAAGAAATTCCCCGCCATTGCAAAGCTGGCGCGGGCCATACGGGCGCGCCCCAAACTCAAAGCGGCACTGGAAGCCCACGGTGTCCTGGAAGTCGGTGGGTATCGGGGATGAGCGAGGACGCTACCGATCGCATGATGATGGAGACGCTCTATTGGTGGGGCGTGCCGACGCTGTTCCGCTGTCCCCATGACTCCAATCCCGCGAACACCGATATCGCGCTGGTAGGTGTTCCCCACAGTTCCGGCAACGGATCGACGGAGCGCGACCAGCACCTGGGCCCCCGCGCCGTGCGCCATGTCTCCGCCCATAACCGGCGCTATCACAAGCATTTCGGCTTCTCGCCGTGGGAAGCCTGCCGCATCAATGATCTGGGCGATGTGCCGTTGCCGGAGGCCATGGACAACGAGGCCAGCGTTGCGCGGATCAGCGCGTTCTACCGCAAGATCGATGAGGCGGGCGCCAATCCGGTTTCCGTCGGCGGCGATCACGGCATCACCGGGGCCATCGTGCAGGCCATTGCCGGGGAGCATGCAAGGCTGACCGGCGGGCGCAAGGCAGCGCTCTTGCATTTCGATGCCCACACGGATTCCTACGAGAACATTCCCCACTGGATGGGCGCCAAAAAATCCGCGGCCCACTGGGCGGCCTATTGCGTGCGGCAGGGCAATCTCGACGCCTCAAAAAGCGTCCAAATCGGCATGCGCGGCAATCCGCGCACCCCCGATTGGCTGAAACCCTCTTACGACCTCGGCTACGAGGTCATCACCATGGATCGTTACCGTGAGATCGGCCCCGAAGCCTGTATCGCCATCATCCGCCAACGGATCGGCGACGCGCCCCTCTACATCACCTTCGATCTCGACTGCCTCGATCCTTCCGTGGCACCAGGCGTCTCCAACATCGAGGCCGGTGTAACGGGCTGGAACATCGACGAGGCCAACCGGCTGCTGCGCGCGGTTCGTGGCTTCAACGTGATCGGCGGCGACGTCGTCTGCCTGATGCCGACCAAGGACAGTCCAAACAACATCACCGCCATGGTTGCCGCCCATGTGATGTTCGAGATTGTCAGCCTGATCGCTGATGGAAAACGGAAATCTTAAAATAGGTTGATACCGCTGGGCCCGCGCAATGTCCGCAAGAATGCCTCATCATCCTTCCAGGCACCGGCCGGCGGCATCAATTGACTCAGGGTCAATGCCTTCCGATTCGGCGAAGATCAACAAAAGGGATTGATCGCCGCGCAGGTACTCAAGGACGCCGGCGAGGTATTCCGGCACATTGGCGCTGGCGCGGATCGTCTCGGGCGCTGTCCCGGTGATCCCCATGAAGCGGCTGACCCGGTCCGGGTCACTTACGAGAAAAGCCAATGCCTTCAAAGCGATGATTTGCGATTCATCATGGCTTATGGAAGATTTTTTCAACATTTTCGCCCATAGTTAACCACCCAAGCTTGACGCCTCGCAAGAGCCGTCATGGATTAAGCTGTTGGTTACCCGGAGGGCCGACAATCGCGTTAACAATAAGGGAGCTTGCTGAGCGGCCGCCGGAAGGTTGCCGCATTGGCATGTAACAGAGGCCGGAATGACGACTTCAGTTTCAAGTTCGGTAGGACAAATGAAAACCCCCGGGGCCGTGCCGGAAAGCCCGAAACGCGTTCTCATCGTTGAAGACAACGAACTCAATATGAAGTTGTTCAACGATCTGCTTGAGGCCAATGGTTATGCGGTGATCCAGACCCGCGATGGCCTCTCCGCACTCGATCTCGCCCGCAAGCACATGCCGGACCTGATCCTCATGGATATCCAGTTGCCGGAAGTCTCCGGCATCGAGGTCACCAAGTGGCTCAAGGAGGACGACGAGCTGAAGCGCATTCCGGTGATCGCGGTCACCGCTTTCGCCATGAAGGGCGATGAGCAGAAGATCCGCGAAGGCGGCTGCGAGGCCTATATTTCGAAACCCATTTCCGTCGTGGGCTTTTTGCAAACCATTGACAGTTTCCTCAAGCAGCCAAAATGACAGCCCGCGTACTCGTCGTCGATGATATTCTGGCTAATGTCCGGCTTCTCGAAGCCAAGCTGGCGGCGGAGTATTTCGAGGTCGTGACCGCGATGAACGGCGTCGATGCGCTGGAATCGGTGCAGCGCACCAAGCCCGACATCGTGCTGCTCGATGTCATGATGCCGGGAATTGATGGTATCGAAGTGTGCCGCCGCATCAAGTCCAATCCGCAGACCCAGCATATTCCCGTGGTCATGGTGACGGCCCTCGACCAGCCCGAGGACCGGGTCCGTGGTCTTGAGGCGGGTGCGGACGATTTCCTGACCAAGCCGGTCGATGACATTTCGATGTTCTGCCGGGTGAAGAGTCTGATCCGCCTCAAGATGCTGACCGACGAATTGCGCACGCGGTCAACCGATTCCGACACCATGCGCGTCATGGCGTTGCGCAAACCCCACCTCGATACCCAGCCGGGCAAAGTTCTTGTCATCGACAACCGCACCGCAGTTGCCGAACGCATTCGGGTGGCTTTGACGGGCCGTCATACTGTGACGGTGGCCGAAGATCCGCACCAGGCCGTAGCGCTTGCCACGGAACAGGGCGAACGTTTCGAGCTTATCATCGTGAACCTCGACATGGACGGTTTCGATGCGCTCCGTCTCTGCTCGCAGCTCAAATCCCTCGAGCACACACGGCAAACACCCATTCTCATTATCGTCGATCCCGATGATCAGCAGCGCCTCCTGCGCGCCCTCGACATGGGCGTCAACGATTACCTGATCCGGCCCGTTGACAAGCAGGAGCTTCTGGCGCGGGTCAATACGCAAATCCGCCGTTGCCGCTACACTGAAGAGCTTCGCCTCAGCGTGCAGGCCTCGATCGAAATGGCGGTTACCGATCCCCTCACCGGCCTCTATAACCGCCGCTATCTGGAAACCCATCTAACCCATCTGGTCGAACATTCCATCAACCGCGGCAAGGCCCTGTCGATCCTGGCGTTTGATCTCGACTTCTTCAAAGCGGTCAACGACGCCCACGGCCATGATGCCGGCGACCGGGTGCTGCAGGAGCTTGCCGGCCGCGTCCGGACGAATATCCGCGCCATTGACATGG
This sequence comes from Hyphomicrobiales bacterium, assembly GCA_014380505.1. The sequence continues at coordinate 7,579 of JACMJT010000606.1, forward strand.
CCTGCCGCACCGGCGGCGAGGAATTTGTCATCGTGCTGCCCACCACCGATGTCCATGTAGCCGAGAGGATCGGCGAGCGTTTGCGCAAAGCAATTGCCGGCGAACGCTTCAACGTCGGCACCAAGGGCGGGCTTGAGATTACCATTTCGGCCGGCATCGCGACCCTCAACGGCGCTGGCGACAAGGTTGACGATATTCTGAAGCGCGCCGATCAAGCCCTCTACAGAGCTAAGCACGAAGGCCGCAACCGCGTCATCCTCGCGGCCGCTTAATCATCAAGCTTTCATGCCCGGCCGATGCGTTGCGGCCAAGTTCCCCTCACGAACACCCGCTCGTCGACCCGCAGGTATCGCACTTCATGCAGGTGCCGTTCCGCACCATGGTGAAGTTTCCGCATTCGCCGCAGGATTCGCCCTCATAACCCTTCATGCGGGCTTCGGTGCGGCGATCCATTGCCATAGGTTCGGCGTGGACACGAACCATGCTTTCCGCCAGGGCCAGGCCGCCCACCGATTCCGTGGCCACGCGCATTTGCAGGGCAAGGGCCGGTGATGCCGACGCGGTTGTTTGTGGCATCACAACTACGTTGGACAGATTCTGATTGCGCACGAAACCGGACGACAGCACCCGGGCGGCGGAAACCCGTGGAGCCTCTTCACTGCCGACGCCCTTGCCCAGCGCATCGAAGCCCAGTTCCGAAGCATCGACGTGGGCCAGATCGTTGCGGCCGAGGTAGGATACGGCGAGTTCCCGGAACACATAGTCGAGGATCGAGGTCGCGTTCTTGATCGAGTCGTTGCCCTGCACCTGGCCCGCGGGCTCGAACTTGGTGAAGGTGAAGGCGTCGACGAACTCCTCCAGCGGCACGCCGTATTGCAAGCCAACCGATACGGCGATAGCGAAATTGTTCATCATGGCGCGGAGCGCCGCGCCCTCCTTGTGCATGTCGATGAAGATTTCGCCGAGCTTGCCATCGTCGTATTCGCCGGTGCGCAGATAGACCTTGTGGCCGCCGACGACGGCCTTCTGGGTGTAGCCCTTGCGCCGTCCCGGCAGCCGCTCGCGGCCCCGCATGATCTCGACGATCTTCTCGACGATTGTTTCGACGCGCTGCACCTGGGGCTTGGCCATCAGCGCTTCGACGACATCATCGGACTCATCGATATCATCGGCGATGAGTTGGGATGACAGCGGTTGCGACAATTTCGATCCGTCGCGGTAGAGAGCATTCGCCTTGATGGCGAGCTTCCACGACAGCATGTAGGAAGCCGTGCACTCTTCAACGGTGGCGTCGTTCGGCATGTTGATGGTCTTGGAAATGGCGCCGGAAATGAAAGGCTGGCTCGCCGCCATCATGCGGATATGGCTCTCCACCGAGAGGTAACGTTTGCCGACCCGGCCGCAGGCATTGGCGCAGTCGAACACCGGCAGGTGCTCATCCTTGAGGTGGGGTGAACCCTCGAGCGTCATGGCGCCGCAAACATGGATATTGGCCTTGTCGATATCGGCTGCAGAAAAGCCGAGGCTGCCCAGCAGATCGAAGCCGTAATCGTTCAGTTGCTCGTCGGTGAGCTTGAGCACCGATTTGCAAAAGTCCTCGCCCAGCGTCCATTTGTTGAAAACGAACTTGATGTCGAACGCCGCGGCCAAGCCGTCTTCAATTGCTTTGATCTCCGTATCGCCGAAACCCTTCCCCTTCAATTGAGAATGGTTGAGGGCAGGGGCGTCGGCGAGGCTGCCATGGCCCACCGCATAGGCGATGATCGTCTCGATCTCCTCCGGTCCATAGCCCAACGTGCGGAGCGCCTCCGGCACCGCCTGGTTGATGATCTTGAAATAGCCGCCGCCCGCCAGCTTCTTGAACTTGAC